>JASFIV010000060.1:0-19012 GCA_050122475.1 Desulfobacterales bacterium
TTGCTGTACACGGCGGTGCGTACGACCACCGCCATCAACGGCGCCTTGATCCAAACCACCATGCCGGCGGTTATTATTCTGGTCTCTCTGGCCGCTTTTAAAGAGAAGGTCAGCCGGCTGCAAAGTCTGGGTGTCGGTTTGTGCATACTGGGTGCCGGACTGGTGGTACTGCGCGGTCGGATTTCAACCTTTTTGGATCTGTCTTTTGTCAGCGGTGATGTGTTAATGCTGGTGGCTGTCGTGCTCTATGCGCTGTATTCGGCTTATTTACACCGCCGGCCGTCGATTCATCCGCTCAGCTTTCTACTGTACACCTTCGTGCTGGGAGTCCTGGGCCTGTTGCCATTGTATCTGATGGAGTTGACGTACAGCCCGCCATTGATGCTCAACATTGAAGTGGTGGCCAGTGTCTTTTATGTCGCTGCGTTTCCGTCAATTGTCGCCTTTTTTTGCTGGAATCGTGGTGTCGAGGTCATCGGCGCCAATCGGGCCGGCCTGTTTATCAATCTCATTCCGGTATTTGCCTCCATCATGGCTATTATCTGGCTCGGCGAATCTCTAAAGGCCTTCCATCTGATCGGAATGCTGCTTATATTTGTTGGCATGATACTATTTAATCGATGATGACGTCCACATCCGGAAATTGTCTCAGGAGATATCATGGTTTCGGTTTCATTTGAAGATTTACAGTTTTTGGTACCCCTTGAAAGCGGTCCGTTGTGACCCGCCTCAACTTTCTTAATTCCCGTGATTGGAATTTTAGTGGTGGTGTTCGCCGGCAAATATGGCGGCAAAGTGGTTCGATATGTCAACCGCTTATTTAAGCAATACAAGGCTTATCCAGGGGATGTAGGTAATCAGGGCTAGGGCCACCAGCAAGATGGCGATAAACGGCAGTGAGGCCCAATAGAGCCTGAGCACCGGTCTTTCGAAACGGATGCTGGCAATGAACAGATTGATGCCCAGCGGCGGAATCGATGCGCCGATTTCCAGGTTGGCCAAAAAAATGATGCCCAGATGAATGGGGTCCATGCCATAGGCTGCCGCAATGGGTGCCAGCAGGGGGACAACCACCACCAGCGCCGAAAATATGCCCATGGTACAGCCCACCGCCAGCAAGAACAGGTTTAAGACGATTAGAAACAGGATTTTACTCTGGATATGGGCTTTGAAAAAATCCAGCATCTGCATCGGTATTTCAGCATCGATGAGATAATTGGTCAGGCCCATCGCAGCGCCCAAGATAATCAATACGGCACCTACCAAGACCATGCTTTTTTTCATAATTTGCGGCAGCTCTCTCCAGTTGATATCCCGGTAGATGACAACTTCTACGATTAAGACGTAAACGGCTGTAATGGCGGCCGCCTCGCTGACCGCAAACTTGCCGCTGTAAATCCCTCCGAGAACTACCAGCGGCAACGGCAATTCCCAAAGTGATTCACGCAGGGCGCTCAAAATTTCAGATACCTGAAATCGGGTTTTGGGTACGCTGGCGTGCACCGCCCGGCCGATACCGAAAAGCGACAACAGCACCACCAGCAAAATTCCGGGCAGAATACCGGCAATGAAAAGCTGATCAATTCTGATTCCGGCCACGATGGCATAGATAATCAGCGGCAGACTGGGAGGAAAAAGTAATCCCAGGGTTCCCGAGGTTGTGAGCAGGCCCAATGAGAAGGCTTCCGGATATCGGGCCCGTGTCATTGCCGGCAGCAGGATGCCGCCTAATGCAATGATCGTCAAACCGGTGGCACCGGTCAGGGCTGTAAAAATAGCGCATGAGATCAGAGCAATCACAGCGATTCCGCCGGGCAACCAGCCCAGGATCGCGTTTGACAGACGGATTAAACGTTTGGGGGCGCCGCTTTCAGAAAGCAGAAAACCGGAGAATGTAAACAATGGAATGGCAACCAGCACCGGGGTGGTGGCCATCCGGTGCATTTCAATGATAATAGCCGACACATCGATGCCGCCGGCATAAAACAGATAAAGGGCCAGGCCGCAGATGACGGCAAAAACAGGCACACCCATCAGCATTAAAAGAATGGCGGCAAGGATAGCCAGCAAAATCATGACGGGTTTCCGTGTTTAATGCGTTTTTCGGAATTAACGATCATCGCCAGTTCGGCACAAAAGCGCAGGGAAAACCGCAGCGTCATCATTGCAAAGGCCACGGGAATAATGATTTGTGGAATCCAGATCGGAATCTGCAAAAAGGTCATACCGCCCATTTGGGCCTCGTTTGAAACAAATGTCCAACCGGCAAAGACCAGCAGGGCGCAAACCAGAGCTGAGATTAAATTGGAGATCGCCCGGAGATAGCGATTGCCGCTCTCCGACAGCCATCGTGAAAACACCTCGATCGTAATATGTTTGCCTTCTCGGGTTGCCAGGCTGGCCCCGATAAATCCGACCCATAGCACTAGATATCGAACCAGAGGGTCTCCCCACGCAATCCCGCTGCTAAACACATTGCGGAGTATGATCTGTATAAATGCCAGGAGAATCATCACGCTCAACATGACAGTTAGCGTGAATTTTTCAATCCGGCCGAGCGTGTTGTCCCATTTTTGCCAGCTGACCATTACTGGTTTTTCTTTCGATAGGTTTCTATTGTGGCAGTGACCTCATCCAGGATTTTTTGGGAAAAGGTCTGACCTTCAAGCCGTTGGATGGCTTTGGCGGATACTTTTTTAAATTCTGCAACCTGGTCCGGTGTCGGGGTAATAATTTTGATACCCTGGTTGACCATCACCTGCATGGCTTGCTGGTTTTCCTTACGGATTATTTGCTTGAGTCGCTGTATCTGGCGCTGCCAGACGTCGATAACAATTTTCTGGTGGGCGGGCGCAATCTTGTTAAACACCTTTTTCTTTATGACCACGCCGCCGATGAGATAGATGAGTTTGACATCGGTGATGTAGCGGGTTTTGGTGAACCATTGCAAGGAAATCGCCCCGCTCGGCGGTGCGTAAACGACATCCACCAGACCGGTTTGAAGTCCCACCAAAACATCTGGGACCGAAAGCGGAATGGCCGAAACACGGGCCTCTTCAAAAATCATTCGGGTCATGGGCGCATCTTCCCAGGTCCAGACCTTAACCTTTCTGAGATCTGCGATTGTGGCCACCGGCTTGGTTGACATCAGACGCACAAAGCCGGCTTCCGACCAGCCCAATAAGATATGATTGTTTTTGTCAAAACCCTGTCGAAAAAATGCGTCCATTTGGGTCAACACGAAATCAACTTCCTTGTGGGACTCGAAAAGAAAAGGAATCTGGAATACATCCATTTCGCCGAAGATCGCCGACAAACCCGCTGAAGTCAGAGCGGCAGCGTGTATCTGCCCGATATGCATTTTGCGCAGCATATCTTTTTCATCTCCCAGCACCCCTCCGGCATAAAACTTACAGCGCACTTGCCCGTCGGTTTTTTGCTGTATCTCGGCATTGATGGAATTAAACGTTTCAATCCACGAACTACCTTCCGGCGCCAGAGTGGCCAGTTTAATAACAACTGGTTTGGCTGCTGCGGGCGCTATGGTTACCATTACCATAGATGTGATGATACAGAGTCCGATAATTGTCATCGAGGCTGATCGTTGCATAGAGCGGTCTCCTAAAAAAGATCGTCTGCCTGTGCGAGCAGTTCTTGTGCTTTATGGTGCGCCACCGTGTTGAGCAAGGTTAATTGCGCGACCTTATCGGCCGGGGTGTCGAGTACCCTTTGGAGGCTGGCCGTAAACAACTCTCTGTCAAGCATTTTGCGAGCGTAATGACTGGCAAAATAAACCCGGGTCATGAGAAAAACATCCTGGCTAAAAGCCAGGGCCTTTTTGAAATGATAGTGGGCCTTGTTTAAATCGCCGCCGGCGATTTGCGGACGGGAAGCAAACATTATGCCCATAAACAGATGCGGGCCGCCATAATAGAATTGTTCGTCCAGTATCAACACCCGCTTCATGAGGGCCTCCACCCGGGGCAGTTCCGCCACTGCGGCGATGGAGCCCAGATTGAGCCGAATCCAGCTCCCCCAGCAGGTTCCGGCCCAAAACATATAGGGAACATCGTCTTTGCCCAGTCTGTTAACCGCTGCTTCAAATTCGTTAAACAGACTGGAGACAGGGTCTTTTAATCCGCGAATTTCCAAAGCTCGCAGGCCATAATCTCTAGCTTTGGCAAATAGAACCCGGGCATAATCTTTGTCAGCATCTTCGATAAAGGCTGAAGCAAATGACGCATACGCCTGGGCCGCAGTGATCAGCAGACGGGCATTGTTCGGAACCGCTTCAACCATACCATCAATCAACATCAGATAGGCGGGCATCCCCTCCCTTATGACTCTTAAATCAGATTGTTTGTTGGCCGATTTTGAAATGTCTTCCAGAAGCGTTGCAGTGGAGCCGACCGTGATTTGCTTGTTGGGAACGCAGGCGGCTGGAACGATGAGGATTAATAAGGGTGCAAGGATTCCGATCCAATTCTTTACTAAGCGCATTGTCGATACCTCAACGTTTCAAAAGCTCGGGGTACATGATCTTATATTGTCAAAGCACACCCTTGTCAACCTGCAGGGGCCGCCAAAGAGCCGGGTATTCAATCTGAGGTGCTCTGCATCTGATAACACTAAAAAACGACAAGTTTTTCATCTAATTTCATGCAAAACCACTAAAAAAGGGCGGCTCAGCTCATAACACTGAAGTACCACCCTTTTTAAATTCATTATTTGGCAAGTGAACGTCTGGTTCAGAATCGTATTTTAATCAAGTATGCAGCGCCGCTTGAGATTTAGCGATTGGACACCACTGAGAAATATACGCCAGCAGACAAACAAAGGCCGGTTAATTTTTCATACGATGGTGAATCAGACACTTCTATTATTCGGCCGGAATGTAAGGTATTTCCTCTCCCCACCATCCACGTTCAGCTGACATTTGTGCATGCTCGGCAGTTGGACTTTTGTACCCGCCCCAGCTAAACTTAACATGATCCCAGTCTTTAAACACGCTATCGTGGGCTAAAAATTCGTCACTGCACCCTGAGAGCAGCAACCCCATGATGAGTAAAACTATCAGCTTTTTCATTTTCTTTCCTCCTTTCTAAAATCTGCCCCCAATGCCCAGAAAATAGAATCATCAATAACGTCAATATTAAGCATAATTAATTAAAAGACAACAAAAAAATGAACTGAAGAGTAAAAAAAAGTATTCGTACTTTATATGTAGAAGTATTGTGTAAAAATCCCCACCGCATCCGGACAGTTCCCTTCCTGCAAGTGTTTAGCGTCTGCATGAAACCGCCAGAATCAACCTAAAGTTCGGCGCTGTAATTACCGATGATGCATTCAGGTTTCGTCGCAGGCATGGCTTTTGCTCATATTCAGATCTTCTGACGCTTTTTCGATTTCGATGATCACCTGTAACCTGCTAACTACCCGGGTTTTATTGAAAATCTTGTTTCTATGCGGATGAATAAAATCGACAACCTTCATTCATAAGGCAAAAATGAACACCCGACGAAGTAAATTATTCCTTATCCTAATCGGTCTGCTGTTACTGGCCGTGGCAACGGCCTGTTCAACCCGTTCAAAACCGGAGATATCCCTGGTAGCGGATTCACTGCTGGCAAGTGAGGCTGAACAATTGCTCTGGCAAAAATCAGAGCTGGAACAGCGAACATTTGATAGCAATGATCTTATCTATACTGACCCGCAACTTGAAAGCTATCTGAATCATGTGGTTGCCCGACTAATGCCTGAAACCGCACCGGCCGATCTGGTCATTCGTGTCAAGGTTATCAAAAGTCCCTATCTGAACGCTTTTGCCTATCCCAATGGTATGATTTATATTCACAGCGGTTTACTGGCAAGAATGGATAATGAAGCGCAGCTGGCGGCTGTGCTGGCGCATGAGATGGTTCACTGCATCCACCGGCATGCATTGCGGGCTTTTAGAAAGTGCAGGAATCAACCGGCCTATCTCATCGCAGCACAGCAAACACTGCTGAAGACCAAGGGCTTGCAGAAATTGGCGCGCTCGATGGGGATTGCCGGAGCAATGATGGCGATCAGCGGATATGCACGGGAGCTGGAGGCTGAAGCGGATCGCATTGGATTTGAATGGGTACTGAAGGCGGGTTATAACCCAAAGGAAGCCCTTTCACTTTTTGACCAGATGCTTTCAGACCTTGCACAGGATGGCCGTGAAGAGCCCTTCTTTTTTGGCAGCCATCCCCAGATTCGGCAGCGAGCCGATAATTTGCAGAATCTGTCCGTGCCTGCTATGATAAATATATCGGCGTCGAATAAAAGCAGCCAGGCATTTTTTGCAAATTTGGATCAGTTACTGTTGGACAATGCACGCTTGGATATTCGACTGGGGCGGTTTCACGTCGCCAGAGAGAGTGTTGAAAAATTTTTGAGTATCAAGCCGGATGACACCCGGGCTTTTTTTTTGCTGGGTGAAATTCACAGACAACGCGGACAGCACAGCGATGTTCAAACGGCACTTGATTATTATAGCCGTGCCATTCATCTGGATCCCAGCTTTGCCGCCCCGCACAAAGCCATCGGTCTCATTCATTATAAAAAAGGCCAGCATAGTCTGGCCAAAAAATTTTTCGAATCGTGCTTGCAGCTTTCGCCCGATTCACCAGACAAAGCGTACATCAAAGGGTACTTAAAACAATGCACACTTAGCGAGGAAAGCTAATGAAAAGATTATTGTGGTTCAGCCTATTGATTTGTGTTGTCAGCTTGTTTGCCTGCGCGCATAGCGGCGGGCTTACAAAACCGGCGTCCTATGGGTATAAGGTTGATATTCCTGAAGGATGGCGCAAAATAGACAATAACCGCTACTTTCTTGTAACCAAAGATAACCCCTTCCGGCAATATATCCTGGTTCAAAATCGCCCCATCGGAAAATCGTTTCGCCATACCCAAAAGAAAATGCGCAGTACCATGCTTCCGGAAGAGGCCGCCCAGATCATTATCGATGAGCTCATATCCGATCAGAATTTAGTGAATTTAAAACTACTGAATAATACCCCGGAAAATATAAACGGATTTGATGGTTTTAAACTCCTGTATTCCTATCAGGATACCGAGGGTCACACCTTCAAAACGCTTTATTTTGGATTTATCAAAGAGGATACTTTTTTTAACTTGCGGTTCACGGCCTCAGATCGGTTTCATTTTCAACGGGACATTGAAGCATTCCGCTCTATGCTGAGAACCTTTGAGATCGTTAAAGCTGAAACAACTTGATTGATTGGCAGCGCCGTGCGGGCCTTCGAATGGCGGAGGTTTGCTTAACCGACAAAAAATTCAATATGGGTATTGCCCAGTATTTGGCTCTCAAATTTGATAGCGGCGTCTTTGGTTTTTGATACCCGCACCCGATTGTCCCGGGTGATCTCATACTTTGCCAGGTATCCTTTTTCCTGAAGTTCCTTCAATCCGATGCGAACCTTTGATTTTAATTGTTTCATTTCCTGTGCGATATTCATATTGACAGCCTGGGCTAGGCGGGTGATGTCGATTTCTGTTTGGGTCTCATATAGCCCCTGATAGAAGCGGTAAAATGCTTTGCTGATGTCAGATTTTAAGCGGCTTCTGAAGCTCATATCGATGTTGGTCACAAAACTTTCGGCGTACATTTCCAGAAAATAAGGATTGATGACAATTCGAATGCGGCCGCCGGCCTGATCTTTATCTGCAAAACTCAGGATCGAGCCGGTTAATTCCTTTACCGTTTTTCTTTTCTTCCCTTTGCCGCTAAAAAGCTGCAAATCAATCCGGGTGCCCGCCAGGCGCTGAATACTTTTCCAGATTTTGATGCTATTCGTCTGTGTGGGATCGATGCTCGCAATCCGGGCCAGATCCGTCAGGGAAGTCTCAAAAGCATCGCTTTCATACCGGGTCATCAGTGCCAGTAGACAAAATAGGATGGTTTCGTCAAAAATGATCAGCAGTTCGCCTACCACCTGCATGCTGCCCCACGAATTGCCATCACCCGAATCTAAGCGGACGAGCGGCCATTCAGTTGATTTATGCCGTCCTTTAAAATGAAACGGTGATACCCGTGTCAACATGGTGGGCATGAAACTGAAAAAGCGCTGCACGGGCGGCTGACGCCGAATATGGGCCTTTACATATTCGGAGGCTTCCCGGATAATTTTTTTGCCAGAAGGCTTCTTTGACAGGTTTGCGCTTTCGCGATCTGTTGGTTCCAAAATTTCTGACGGAATCGAAAGCTTTTTATCGCCGTTGGCCATCTGAGCCTCCCTCTGAGTAAACATCGCCTCGGACGAACAGGGCGAAGTCCGTTATCGGCAACTTTCGGGCAAAAAGATATATTTGGAACGGTCTGCGAGCTATCAGCCCGTTTATGGTAATCGTTTTGTCTATGTTGATTATTATGGTTGGCCAGGTTGGTTGCAGGTATTGTACGGAAAATTCCTCAGATTGTCAAAACAAGGTTGTGCGCTCATCATTTCGGTATTATTTTCGTTTCGGTATTTACGGACACTTTCATATCTGCAGCGCAATGCCTCTAAGGCCGCCATCAGATGACAGATAACAGAGTACAGAAGACAGAAAAGACACGCCACTTACCAAGCTTTTTTTATCTGTCTTCTGTCATCTGACTTCTGACCTCTGACAATGATAATGATATGATCATATATGACCCCAACATGAAAGAAGGCCTAGCGGAATTCGGCATTGAAATTCCGCTAGCGCGCAGCCGCGCGGCGACCACCTTTGCCAAATTAAAAGGGCATGCAACAATGGGCCCCCGAATCGATCGCTGGCACATCGATCGGGTTAATGAAACCGTTACCCGCAATGACCTTTTGCGCGTGCATTCTGCCGACTATGTGAATCGCTTGTATTCCGATCAGCTTGAAGAAGAGATCATCAAAACCTTTGAGTTGATTGATGAAAACGGCCGCTATTATCGTTACAACCCGGATAATGCCAGCTACCCTTTAGCCCGGCTATTTGATCGTCTTTTGTTTAAAGCCGCAGAAACCATCCAGTGCTGCCGGGAGGCCCTTGAAAAAGACTTCTGCTTTGCCTTTGGCGGCGGTATGCACCATGCCAAAAGAGATTATGGGGAAGGTTTCTGTGTGGTGAATGATATTGTGATTGCACTGCGCAAACTGCAGTCCGAAAATGCCATTCGCACTGCCTGGGTGATCGATCTGGATGCGCACAAAGGGGATGGAACCGCCGTCCTAACCGAAGAAGACAGCTCGATTACCACCCTCAGTATCCATATGGCCAACGGCTGGCCGCTGGATGGTGATGCCTATGATGGTCAGGGCAGGCTGAATCCATCTTTTGTTCCCAGCGACATCGATATCGCCGTGGCGGCCGGAGAAGAGAATTTATACCTCGCCAGACTTGAAGACGGGCTTGAAAAACTCGGCAGCATTGGACCGCCGGATCTTGCGCTTGTTTTGGCCGGGGCGGACCCTTATGAAAAAGACGAATTGCCTTCGACCGCCGAGTTAAAGCTTTCGTTGACCCAGTTAAAGGAAAGAGATCAGCTTGTCTATCATTTTCTAAAGTCTCAGCACATTCCACGGGCGTATGTGACCGCAGGCGGCTACGGGGAACACGCCTGGGAGGTGGATTGGCAGTTTCTCAAATGGGCCCTCCCAGACAATCTTTAAAAGTGGTTTCTAAATCCTCATCTCTTGCTCGATGGCTGCGTTCCAATTCGGTTTAAAATGCTCGAGTACTACCGTGTACACTCCACTTTTAAACCGAATTGCGCCTTGCCCTCAAACAAGATCTAATAATTTAAAAACCACTTTACAATTCTCCTATTGTTCTTCTTAATACCAAACACTGTGGCCACATTTGTGAGCAATATTTAACGCTTTTAAACCGTTCTTCTTTAAGGCATGCTTTGTGATCTTCGTGCCTTTGCGGTGAATTATCTTTGCTTCACCTGCAGGTTGGCCAGCATCTGGCCAATGTCGGTGGTGGGCAGTTTACAGATAAAATCAGTGCAGACATAAGCGGTGGCCCGGCCATTTTTGGCAACCATAAATTCGGTATACGGTGCCAGGCGAATGATGGCAGCAGCTTTCGTTTTATCGGCCGGGCGCAGCACGACCACCTTGCCGGGCAAAAACGGTTTGCGCAATGCGGCCAGCATGGCACGCGTGTCTTTTGCTTCCGGCCGGCCGACGATGACCACCTCGTAATTTGAATTCAGCGCGTATTGCAGGGCCACCATCAGTTGGCTATGGCCCGGTGGATACCGATTGACCGTTCCGGCAAATGCACGGGTGATGTCCTCGGCCTTTTTTAAATATTCCTGTCTGCCGGTCATATGGCCCAGGCGCAGTAAATTAAGGGTGGCCACCGAGTTGCCCGAGGGTATTGCCCCGTCATAGATGTCTTTGCTGCGAATCAGCAGCTTCTCGCCATCGTCGGCCGTCATGTAAAAGCCACCGTCAGTTTCGTCCCAAAAATGCGCTATCATTTGATCATTTATCTGGATAGCCTCCTGTAGATAGGTCACCTCAAAAGTGGTTTCATAAAGCTCGAGCAAGCCCCAGACGGTAAAGGCATAATCATCCAGATGGGCGGGCAAACCGGCTTTTCCGTTACGGTAACGCTTTAGCAAGCGGCCGTTTTCGGCGCGCAGTTCACGCAACATAAAATCAGCAGCCTTTACAGCGGCAGCGGTATAGCGGGCTTCGCCAAGCGTCTGGCCGGCTCTGGCAAGTGCGGCGATCATCAAGCCGTTCCAATCGGTAAGGATTTTATCGTCTTTAAAAGGGTGAACGCGTTTTTTGCGCACCATAAAAAGTTGCTTGCGGTTTTTTTCCAATTGCTGTCGCAACTGTTTTTCAGACAGGCCCAATTCCGCGGCCAGATCAGGCAATGTTTTTTTGAGGTACAAGATATTGCCGCCGACAACCGGCTCAGCTTCCTGTGATTTAAAATTGCCGTCGTCCTCAAGATTGTAGATTTTTTTGAGTATTTGGGTGTCTGCCTCGCCGATGGCTTTTTGAATTTGCGGCACGGTCCAAACGTAAAATTTACCCTCCACCGCTTCGCTGTCAGCATCTTCGGCACTGTAGAAGCCGCCTTCAGTTGAGGTCAGATCCCGTAAAATATAGGCCAAAATTTCCCTGACGGTTTGGGCATAAAATTTTTCACCTGTGACCTGGTAGGCCTCCGTATAAGTGAAAGCCAGCAGGGCCTGGTCATACAGCATTTTTTCAAAATGCGGCAGCAACCATTGGATGTCGGTCGAATAGCGGTGGAAGCCGAATCCGATATGATCGTAAATCCCGCCAAGCCTCATGCGGGTCAAGGTCTTTTCGACCATTTCCAGCGCCAGCGTGTCCCCGGTATAATGATATTGCCTAAGCAGAAAACCATACAGGTGGGGGGTCGGAAACTTGGGGGCCGGGCCGAACCCGCCAAAATCGGCGTCATATATTTCACCCAGCATGCTGCGGGTTTTCGCCAGGATGGTTTTTTCAAAGGCGTCTCCTGCGCTGGGGCTGCGTCGGGTGGAGATCAAATCCGTAATCTGATCGGCGCTTTCGATAACATTTTGGCGATCCGTTTGCCAGAGGGCCGCCACCTGCGGCAAAAGATCCATTAACCCCGTGAGACCCCAGCGGCTTTCTTTCGGAAAGTAGGTGCCTGCAAAAAAAGGCTTTCGGTCGGGAGTTAGAAAAACCGTATTGGGCCAGCCCCCCCTGCCGGTCAGGGTCTGGGTGACGGTCATATAGACCTGATCGATATCCGGGCGCTCTTCACGATCCACCTTGATGGACACAAAATCCCGGTTTAACAGAGCCGCCACTTCGGCATCCGAAAAGGACTCGCGCTCCATGACATGGCACCAGTGGCAGGTGGAGTACCCGATGGACAAAAAAATCGGCTTGCCTTCTTTTTTAGCTTTTTCAAAAGCCTCTTCTCCCCAGGGGTACCAGTTGATCGGGTTGGTGGCATGCTGCAGCAGATAAGGGCTGGATTCGTTGATCAGGCGATTGTGTTTAACTTCTTTATCCTGAGAGTGGCCCTCACGCGTTTCCGCACCTATAGGCTCTGCCAATGCCTGTAGCCATATGATGCCCAGTATGGTAAACATAACCGTTAGGGTAGCGAATTTAGGCCGTCTTTTTGTGCGTTGCCATTTCATGGAACTATCCGTGACTACATATTATGGAGCATTGGAGCACTAAAGTATTGGCATAATGGCGAAGCGATTGATATCTTTTTCTCAACACTCCAACACTTCAGTACTCCAATACTCCAAGGCGAGGACCTTCTATTACTTTTGGCATCCATAAAATACCCTTTTTAGGGTCATCATTTGGAAAATATATACACAGAGTCTAACCACTTTGGCGGTGAAAACAAGCAAGGCGTCATGGTATCCACATCAGATAAAAAAACCGACCTAAAAATTCAAGTCTTGGCGCAATATCTGTACGAATCGCAATATCCGGTTTTCTTTACCGGGGCCGGCATCAGCACAGAATCCGGCTTGCCTGATTTCAGGGGCCCAGACGGGGTCTGGACCCGGCGGGACAAGGGTTTGCCGCCCCGACCGATGGCCGCCTCCTGGGATTCGGTGGCGCCCAACACGGGACATTACGCCATCGTTGAATTGCAAAAAATAGGCAAGCTCAAATTCTTAATTTCTCAGAATGTGGATAACATGCATTTAAAATCGGGCATTCGGCCCGAGCTGCTGGCGGAACTGCACGGCAACATGACGAAATTGCGCTGCACCCGCTGCCAGCAAACCGTTGACCGAGCGACCGCCGAAACCCGCTGCTCGTGCGGCGGGTCTCTGGTCTCAAGTGTGGTGGATTTCGGGCAATCCTTACCGGAAAAAGACCTTCGGCTGTCTTTTATACACTCGCGTAAAAGTGATTTGTTTGTGGTGGTGGGTTCCAGTCTGGTGGTAACGCCGGCCGCCGAGATGCCCAAAGAAGCCCTCTTGGCCGGCGCCCGGCTGGTCATCATCAACCAGGGCGAGACGCCCTTTGATTCCCATGCCCATTTGAGATTTTACGAGGGTATCGGCGAGATCCTGCCCAGAGCGGTTAAAAAGCTTAAAAAATTAATGGGCTTTTTCGAGTAGTAAAAAGAAATATCAAAAAATTTTGAGGTGTCAAATAGAATTTGATTGATGGGTTGAGGGATTGCAAACCCACATCTGGTAATCTTGAGGGTTTAGTTTAGGCTGTAAATACTTTAAATACCATAACCATTCCTGCATCGTTAAATCCTGTAATATTTCCAGCGTCCTCCAAAATTTGGCTACCCTGAAAACCCTGTGAGATAGTAGAACATATCTGCAATCACATCATTTGATATTTGCCCTACTAATTCTTTAGACGCTGCCCCTTGCGCCAGGCACGCCCGGACTTTCTGATTCTGTCCATCATCAACATCCAGGCATCTTTGTTGTAAACCGGCACCTGGCCGCGGTTGTGCTGATAAAAGGGGGTATCCAGCTGGGCGACGTGGAAAGAATATTCGGCATTTGAGATGCTGGTTTGCCAGTGTCCGGTTAAGCGACCGATGACCGAAGCACCGATAAACAGGAGGCAGATGATGAGGGCATAAAACACCGGCTGTAAGACTGCGGATCTTTTTGCGGCTGACAAATACAGCGTGTCCGGCTCCGGGCAGACCGCTACACATTTGAGACAGGCATGGCACTCATCGGAGAGCACACCGGTGGTTTTGTGGACCTTGATGTCAACCGGGCAGCTGCGCGTGCACTGATGGCACTGGGTGCAGGTGTCTTCATTGCGGTGAATTTTAAAGATACTGATAAAACTCAATCCGCCTAAAAGCGCTCCATAAGGGCACAGATAGCGGCACCAGAAATTGCGCACCAAAATCGATAAAACAAATAAAGCCACCAGCACCCAGAAGGCAAAAGCGGAGATATATTTAAAAAAATGCAGCATTTTAATGTCTGCCACCATGTTATAGGGGCTGTAGATGAAATGATCCAGGTCGCGGGCGTTCATCTTGACAAAAATGGCCCAGATAAAAAAGAGCAGCAGCAGATATTTTAAGCTGCGCAGCGGGTAATCCAGCCAGCGCGGCACCCGGATGTCTTTTCTGAAAATGAAACGATGCAGTCGGTTTAAATATTCGGTCAACAGGCCAAACGGGCACACCCAGCTGCAAAAACCGCGCTTGAGCAAAATGGCGGTCGCCAGAATGACTAAAAAGATGATCAATCCGGACGGATGGATGGGGTTAAAGATGCCGGTCACTAGCCAGTATTTAAAGCTGATCAGCGAGCTGATGGGCAAAAACCCTTCAATTCCCGGCGGCCGGGTAATAGTCGGCAGAATGCCCTCTTCCAGCTGGTTGACAAAAAGGCTAAATTGCACGCCGATCAAAACGATCATTGCCAGAAAGCCATATTGGACGATTTTGCGAACAAACTGTATGGGTAAGTTTTTCATTTATAACTTTGAATATTGAGATGCAGTGATGGCAGAATTTGGCCGCAGAATAGAGCAAAAGGGTATGTGAAACCTTGATTTATGTCAAATCGGGTTTGTTCCAAATGGGTGCTTGTTTTCAGAAAGGTATTTCACCACAAAGAACACGAAGATACACGAAGGTCCTTCAGAAAAATTTATATATCCATTCTTCGTGCTCTTCGTGACCTTCGTGGTAGAACCTGCTCTATAACAATGGTAGATTGTTACTTATTTGACATTACGAAGTTTTGTGAAGCTTGGTGGCACACACCACGCCGATGCCGGCACGGGTGAGGGCGTCGGCAGTCAGATTGGTGGAGCGGTGCTTTTCGATATAATTTTGTTCAAGAGCCGACATCAAGCCCTGTTCTTCAACATCGCTTTTGGCCATGAAATAATCCAGAATGTCGGAGGGATGGTCCAGCTTCTGTTCGACCTCGACTTCACCGCCTTCATGCTTGGCCGAAATGTTGGGCACTTCCTTGGCGATTTCGACCAGCTCATCTCTGCGGTTATACGGTTGGCGCACGATGGACTTCCAGGTTTCGGTGATATGATGCTCAAAGCGGACGACATCCTCCAGTCCCAGGGCCTTGCGAATGGCGGCGGCCTTGCGGATGGTGTCGTTGTTAGCCGAATTGGACAGGTTAAATCCGATCAGCGAAGTGGTGCCGTCCTTGCGCGAAAACAGCCGGGCGGTGGTCAGAGTCCACAAAATCGAAAAGGGATTGTCATTGCCCATAAACACTGAAATCTTAAACTCATTATTGACCCCCAGCTTGTGCAGCAAATATCCCACCAGCACAGTTCCCGGGTTGATATTGAGCACCTGCTGCACACCATAGTTGGTGTAGAATTTAAGATACTCCTGGACCCATTTGATCGGATATTCATTGGGTTGCCCCACACCACCGAAATAGCCGGTGATGGTTTCCGGACCGCCCAGGTGCACATTGGAGCCGTCGGTACCTTTGGTGTCCAGAGTTTCAACATAGCTGGCGCCGATGATCTGCATGGCGGCGGTTACAGCCATGACATCACCGTTGTCGGTTTCTTGCTCGGCCATATTGCGCACCCGGATAAAGCGACCGGGCATTAACTCACCTTTATCGATGCTGCGGCGGGCTTCGGTGATCAACCAGGGAAAATACTGCAGGGCGCTGATTTCCAGAGTTACGGCGTTCTTATGGTCGATATCGGCCGCCTTGGCCTTATCGCCCAGGACACGCTCATAATAATCCGGCATTGAGATAAAGGCCCCGCTGTCGTGTTGCTCAATCAGCCAGTTCAAATCAGCGAGATAAGGCGATTGCGTATCCTGCAAGCGGGCCATTAAATTTTCAAGCTGAGCGGCTTCCTGAGCTTTGCGGTTGATCTCCTGCGGGCCACCATATGATTCGATAACCTCCAGCAACTCGTTGACGAGTTCATTGCCCGGATCGGTCAACAGGGCGTTGATTTCTTCCAGGCGGCTGTCTGATATTTTCAGCAAATCTCTCAGGTCGTTCATAATGTACCTCCAAAAAGATCTCACCACGAAAACACGAAATTTAGAAAGCACGAAATGCTTTAGTTTTTTTTCGTGTTTTAATTCTTTCGTGCTTTCGTGGTTAATGAATAATATTTTGCTTCTATCAACTATTCACACCTTTTAACCTGATAGCCTGCTACTTGAATTCAGCATCAAATTTTTCCTTCTCACCGGAAATCATGTGATAGCAATGATCGTCGGCGGGAAATTTGCCGGCTTTGACCTCGGTCACATATTCTTTCATGGCATTGGTGACCACTTCGGCGACATTGCAATATTTTTTGACAAACTTTGGCGTAAAGGCCTGAAACTGGCCGATCATATCAGAAACGATCAGCAGCTGGCCGTCGCAGTCCGGTCCTGCCCCGATGGAAAGCACCGGAATGCTTAGTTTTCGGGTGATATAAGCGGCCACCTCAGGTGGGATGGCTTCCAGTAAAATCATCTGGGCGCCAGCTTCCTGAACCGCCAATGCATCCTGCACGACGATACTGGCGGTTTCCAGTGTGCGCCCCTGGGCTTTGTGGCCTCCCAGCTGACCCGAACTCTGGGGCGTGAGGCCGATATGTCCCATGACCAGGATGCCGGCCTCCACAATGGCTTTGATCTGGGGTACCACCCGGACACCGCCTTCGAGTTTAATGGCATCACAGCCGGCCTCTTTTAAAAAGCGGCCGGCGTTTTCAACCGCTTTTTCCAGGGCGCTTTGATAGGACATAAACGGCATATCTCCTACAATAAAGGTATTGGGAGCGCCGCGTCGCACCGCTTCACAATGATAGATACACTGGTCCATGACCACCGGCACGGTTCCGGCATAGCCATAAACACACATTCCCAGAGAGTCCCCCACCAGCAGCATATCCAGGCCGGCGGCTTCGGCAAACTGTGCGGTGGGAAAATCATAGGCCGTCAGAAAAGAAATTTTTTCGCCGCCCTGTTTCATCCGCAAAAAATCATGAATCATTTTTTTCTTTGTCATCTGCGGCCTCCTTTGACTGTTGGTTGTGATCCTTTAATGCCTTTGACCATTTGCACAGATCGCGCGCATTTTAATTTTGGCATACAATCAATTGAAGTGCAATCATGAATAGATTGGTACAGCTTTTGAAGCCTGTCGGCCGGGTGTGAAAAATTATGTCAGGTACACCTTTCTTGACAGACAAATCGGTATTAGATTAGAATTTACGCTTTTCGGACAACGGTCTGGATTTTTTACCTTTTAGTTTTGAAGGACGTTTTTATGATGAAGAAGCGATGGATTACCGCAATCGTGTGCTTAAGCGTGCTGGTGCTGCCGGCAGGCAGTACGGCAGCTGCCACGCCGGATGAGGCCACTCTGCGCAGCTGGGTCCAGAAGATGAAGACCGCTTCCCGGGGACCCTTTAAACACATTCGCTGGTTTTGCAATGACGGCACCGTCCAGCTGCCCAAAGAATATGCCTGCCGCGATCGCGGCGGCGGGGTTCAGCATGGCGAATGGAACGATCGGGTCAAAACCTTGAGGGACAGCGGTTATTATATTGCCAATGTTTTTGCAGACGTGCGTGCCGAGGAATTTCTACAGAATCCCCGGCATATAGATATTATCAAACAAATGGTCCTGGAACAGTTTCTGATCGAAGCTGACAATGGCTGGATATTCCGCCGTGCCCGCTATTATCGCGGTGCGCTGCAAACCGAAGACGAAACGCGTGCCGGCCGCGAGCTTTTGCTGGCACTGGTTTCCGATCCGGACTGGCGCGAAAATCGATTTATGGTACTGCGGGAAGCCGTGCGCTTTATTCCCCACGGCCGCCAGGGCGCTCCGATCACCGAAATGCGGCAGCTTTCCCGCACCCTCGCTGAAAATGATCCTGATTTTGAAACGCTGCGTATCAAGCTGCATGTCCATCCGGAGCTGACGGATGCCCAAAAAGTAAAAGACTACGCAGCCCGGCAGGGGAAACCGGAGCTGGCCGAGGATTATGCCCATCTAGCGGATATTATCGAGCAGGTGTTTAAAGTCCACGACACCCAAAAAGAAATTGAAGCCCTGGCCAAAACGGTCAAAAATGACCAATTTGCCAAATCCCTGGTGCAAACGGCCAACCGACTTGCACCCCAATACGATGCCAGGGACCGTTTTTTAGCTGCCAGTCTTTTGCTGGCGATACTGCGTGACAATCTGAACAAAGCCGGTGGTGCCGCACAGATGCTGGCGGTGTTGGATGCCAGCATCCTGTTGGAGGGGGAGTTGTTTCGCATGGGGGATATCATGATCGCCGGGCTATCAGAGAACACCCGCCGCCAACGACTTTCATGGCTGATCAAATATGCCGATGGTCTCTACGGCATTGGATTGATTTCCGCCCGTCAGCAACAGGCGCTGACCCAAAACCTCAACCGGCTGATGCAAACAAATCCGCAACTCATCGATTACAAGGCTGAGCTGCAGTACACCGCGCGTATGCCTGAATGGGCCGACCGCACACTGCGATATCACCTGGGCGAAACCGTGGAACATTTAGCCGCCATCGAGCCGCTGAGTCGACGCTACATTCACGACCGTCTGCGTGGCAGCTTATTGCTGTCTTATGCCTCGGTGCTCGAAAGCCTGATTGCCGATGCCAATCGACAGCTGGGGATCCGCAACTTTATTTTTGGTCAGCCGGCCGATACGGGGCTGCGGGGTTTAAATCCCGGGCTGGCGCGTGGCATGCTCAAGGTATCACCGGCTGGTAAAGCGCCTGCCAAATTTGATTCAAAGAGTATTTACGTATTGCCCTCGACTACTGAAGACTTGCCACCGGTTGCCGGCATCTTGACCACCGGTGAAGGCAACATTTTATCCCATGTTCAATTGCTGGCCCGCAATCTGGGTATTCCCAATGTGGCTATCGACGAAAAATGGTTGCCCTTGATCCAGTCTATGGCCGACGAGCAGGTCGTTTTGGCCGTCAGCCCGCGCGGAATTGTGCAGTTGGCCGTCGACGGCCCG
>JASFIV010000061.1:0-18977 GCA_050122475.1 Desulfobacterales bacterium
ATGTCCATTCCGGTTGTGGGCTTTATCTCCGGTCTTACCGCACCCCCCGGCAGGCGCATGGGCCATGCCGGCGCCATTATATCCGGCAGCAGCGGAACGGCTCAGGCTAAAATTGACGCCATGAAGATCAACGGGGTTCATGTGTGTGAAGATCTGGGAAGCCTGGGAGAATTCTGCGCCAGCGTTTTTAAATAGTGTTTAGTGTTTGGTGTTTAGTATTTAGTGTCTTTTGCCCGACTTTGTAATCCTAAACACCAAACACGAAACACCAAACACCAATTCACAAACAACGTTTGGGAATTTTTTTATGCACGAAATGGGTATTGCCCTGCAGATTGTTGAAATCGCTACCGCTTCCCTGCCAGCGGATTTAGGCGAAGCCCGGGTTGCGGCGGTCAATCTTAAAATCGGCAAACTGGCTGCGGTTGTGCCTGAAAGCCTGCGGTTTTGTTTTGAGGTGGCCATCAAAGACACACCACTTGTAGGTGCCAAGCTGGCCATCGAAGAAATACCGGTTGTGGCAAAGTGTAATGCTTGCGACGCGCGATGGACTATCGATACCCCTGTTTTTGTTTGCCAAAAATGTCAGAGCGGTTCTTTGGAAATTCTTTCCGGAAGAGAACTGGATATCGATTCCATAGAGGTTGTCGAAGAGGAAAAACATGATTCCGGATAATATTTTTAAACAAAAACGCTGTTTTCATCATAAAGATTTTCACAAACCCGACCACACCCACTCCCGGCATGCTTCGGCAGACGTGAGCACTCAAAAAAGCGGAACCCGCGAGATCAAGGTCGTCCGCCGTGTTCTGGATGTCAACGCCAAAATGGCTGAGCAAAACCGCCGGCTTTTTGCCGAAAAGGGCATTTTCGTGCTTAATGTCATGAGCTCACCGGGTTCGGGTAAAACGACCACCCTTGAAAAAACCTTGGCGCGCATTATGCCGGAAATCAATAGCGCTGTGATTGTCGGTGATATCTGTACCACTCACGATGCCGACCGGCTGGCCAATACCGAAGCGCCGGTGGTCCAGATCAATACCGATGAGTTCGGGGGCGATTGTCATCTGGTTGCGCATGTCATCGAAAAGGCGGCTGTTACGCTGGATCTTGACGCGATTGAATTTTTGGTCGTTGAAAATGTGGGCAATTTGGTCTGCCCGGCGGAATTTGATATCGGCGAGGATTCACGTGTGGTGATTTTGAGTGTGACCGAAGGCGAAGATAAGCCGGTTAAATACCCGTTGATGTTTCGGGAATGTGAAGTGGCGCTTTTAAATAAGGTTGACTTGCTGCCTTATCTGGACTTTGACAAGCAAAAGGCGATTGATTTCATTCATCAGGTTCATCCGCAGATGCCGGTGTTTGAAATTTCGGCTAAAACCGAGGAAGGCTTCGACGCCTGGATCGAGTGGCTCAAAAATAAAATAAAATCGAAAGCAGGTTAGTGTATTGTTTAGAAGCCATTTCAAAGCCTCTTTGGCGTCTATTTTGTGGACTTTTGTCTAAAAGCGCTTAGCGAAGCGGAGTGAAAAATCTTGAACTGTTTGAGGGCGTTCGCCCGAGTTTTCAAGATTTAGCGAAGCAAGCTTAGCGCTTTACAAAAGCCGCAAATCAGCGGTTAAGAGGTTTTGAAATGGCTTCTGTCAAGACATTTATTGGTTTATAGGGGCTGCTCTGACAGAGGACCCGTCTTCGCTCTGGCAAGCTACGCCGCGGCAAGCAGAGGACAGAATAAAGATATTCTGATTAGAGCTCTCAATTCCGCAATCCCAAATCCACAATCCGCAATCAACCTTCCATGGCCTGCTTCCAAAAGGGCGACAGCTCTCTGAGTCGCTCGATAATCGGGGGCAGCGTTTCTATAATCGTATCGATTTCATCTTCGGTATTATAGCGGCTGAGGCTAAAACGGATGGATCCGTGGGCTGCAGTAAAGGGAACCCCCATGGCGCGCAACACGTGCGAGGGCTCCAGCGACCCGGAAGTGCAGGCCGATCCTGATGAGGCGCAAATGCCATGTTCATTCATCATCAAAAGAATGGCTTCGCCTTCCACATATTCAAAGGCAATGCTGGTGGTGTTCGGCAGTCGACTGGTCGTGTCCCCATTGACCATCGCATTGGGCACCTTTTGCAGCAGGGCATGCTCAAGTTTATCCCGCAAACGGCTGACCTTTGCGTAGCCGTCTTTTTCTAAATGTTCAGACGCCAGTTCGGCGGCTTTTCCCAGGCCGATAATTGCGGCCGTATTTTCAGTGCCCCCGCGTCGCCCGCTTTCCTGGTGGCCGCCGATCATAAACGGAGAAAATTTGGTACCCTTGCGGATATACAGGGCACCGATCCCTTTGGGCGCATGAAATTTGTGACCGGAAAGTGAAAGCATATCCACACCGCTGTCGCCTACGTTGATGGGGATTTTGCCCACGGCCTGGACCGCATCGGTGTGAAATAAAATCCCCCGGCTTTTGACCTCACGAGAGATTTCTTCAATGGGGAAAATCACACCGGTTTCATTGTTGCCCCACATCAGGCTGACAACGGCCGTATCTTCGCTCAAACTGTCGTACAGATAGTCAATATCGAGTCTGCCCTTATCATCCACCGGCACGAATGTCGTGCGGTATTCTTTTTTTGACAGCCTTTCATAAAGATTTTTTATGGCCGGGTGCTCGACCCTGGAGGTCACAATATGCCTTTTATCCGGATAGGATTCGATGGCCGCGCGTATGGCCGTGCCGTCACTTTCTGTTCCGCAGCTGGTAAAGACGATTTCTGAGGGTGCGGCGCCAATGAGATTTGCTACGTTTTCACGTGCAACCTTTATGGCCCCGCCGACGTTTCCGCCAAAAGAATGCATACTGGACGGGTTGCCGTAATAGTCACTGAAATAGGGCAATATGGCTTCCAGCACTTCCGGCGCAACTTTGGTTGTGGCATTGTTATCGACATAGATGACTGTCATCACTGTACCTCCTCAACCACGAGATCTGGCGATACCAGCTCCCGCAGCTTGGATTCAACATAATGTTTCAATGTCACCGGTGATTTAACACAGGATGCACAGGATCCGCCCATGCGAACCAGAACGCGATTCCCGTCGACATCGATCAATTCCAGGCTGCCGGCATCTTTTTTCAGGGTCGGGTTAATTTCGCGTTCTATGCTTTCTTCAATCAATTTAATCTTTTGTAAATTGGTTAAGGCCGGTGCTTTTTTCGGAGCCGGCTGCTCTTTGCCCAGGATCGTGTCGATGATTTCCTGGATGTCGTCATGGCAGTTACCGCAGCCGCCACCGGCTTTGACATAGTCGGTCACACCTTCGATGGTGGAAAGATGATTTTCACGAACCACACGTTCGATTTCACGGTCAGTAACACCAAAGCACTCGCAAACAATTTCTCCTTCAACCTCTTTTTCGGGCTCATCCATATAACAGCTGATCGCCTTTTCCAATGCATCGCGGCCCATCACCGAACAGTGCATTTTTTCTTTGGGCAGCCCTCCCAGGAACTCGGCAATGTCTTCGTTCGTAATGTTTTTGGCTTCTTCCAGTGTCTTTCCTTTGACCATTTCTGTTAAGGCCGAAGAAGATGCAATTGCGCTGGCACAGCCAAAGGTTTGAAACGTGGCATCCTTTATTTTTCCGTTTTCGTCGAGCTTAAAATAAAATGTCAGGGCATCTCCACAGGCAATCGAGCCGACTTCACCCACCCCATCGGCATCTTCGATGACGCCCACATTGCGCGGATTGAGAAAATGATCCTTAACCTTATCCGTATATTCCCACATAGAAGCCTCCCGTAAAGTAATGAACGACGATTTAAAGTGCGTCAATTCCACTGAATATCCAAGTCTCATATTAATCATTTTTTTTAAAAAGGAAAGCAGGTCGTTGCGGTTTTCCCATTTAAAAACAGATCAATACAATGAGGCATCGCCCGAGCGTTAAAGCCCTTTTTAGAAAAGAGCATGGACAATTCGATACGGATCTTCTATAGTAACAAATTATTGATATTTAAAAGGTTACTTTGAAAGCAGTCGGTTTTATCGAAGTCACCTATTCACTCTTATTAACCGGCATCCGGCGCAAGACCAAAGGCCTTATGCGCTTGCATCCGAAATCCGGGGTTCACGCATTCTTACGATTGCTCACTTCACAGTAGTTGCCGTATTTTCAGCAATTCACCAGTACATCTAAGTCTTTTGTCTTGAGCCCGGAGTTTGATCTCAGGAGGAAAGCCATGATATCAACAAAACTCAGAAGGGCGGTGTTTGCCGGCAGCTGGTATCCTTCAAGCCCGGCTGAATGCGAAAAAGAAATCAACGGGTTCATAGAAGAGGGCCAGCAGCTCGATCTTCCAGCTGGAGAGTGGGTCGGCGGCATCGTACCGCACGCCGGCTGGTATTTTTCGGGAAGTATCGCCTGCAATGTGATCAACAGTTTGAGATCAGATGATCCGCCTGATGTGTTGGTGGTTTTTGGGATGCATCTTCATCCAAATGACCCCTGCGTGATGATGGCCGATGGCGCCTGGGAGACACCCTTTGGTGAAATCAGTGTTGAAGCGCAATTGGCCGGCGAGCTGGCCAGGCAATTTCCCTTTACCCTTGAATCCTTCAATAATTTTACCCAGGATAATACGATCGAGCTTCAGCTGCCCTTTATCAAATATTTTTTTAAGGATGCAAGCATCGTTGCCATGGGGGTGCCGCCGGCTGCAAGCTCGCTGGCCATCGGTCAGGCGGTCGCTGAAATCGCCAAACGTTTGGAATTGAACATTAAAGTGATTGGTTCGACCGATTTGACCCATTATGGTCCGAATTACGGATTCGTATCTGAAGGGGCGGGTCCCGAGGCGGTCGATTGGGTGCGCCGTCAAAACGATCGTCGGATCATCGACTTGATGCTGGATATGGATGCTGAAAAAGTCATTAACGAAGCCCTAACCAGTCAGAATGCATGCTGCGCCGGTGCTGCTGCCACCGCCATCCAGACTGCCAAACATCTGGGCGCCGATCGGGCTAAATCCATCGCCTATGCCACCAGTTATGATAAAAATCCGGCGGATAGTTTTGTGGGCTATGTGGGTATCGTCTTTTAATTCACATTTGGCTCTGGTGCCAAATTATAGTATTGAAACGGCTACAAAAATGGTGGGGTTTTGTAACAGGTTAGCCGGTTTAGCCCGTTGGGGCCCGTTTGCCGGTTTATCAAGATAAGATATGGCTCCTTTTTTAACGGGCCAACGGGCTCAACCGGCTCAACCCTATAAATGATAATCGGGGTGGTAGCTTTAGGACTCTCTAATTTCCTTCCCCTTTATCGGTCCAAAATGAATTCAAATCCGAGATCACCCCTACTTTAAAACCAGATCTGCTCTCCTCCGACCGCTGCTGATGGCATTCCCGCCTGAATGGGAATATAGATAGCTGCGGCACGTCAAAATCTTCAAGCTGAAAGACGTGCGCCATGCTTTCCGTCCTATCGACCGGAAAAACATGGTGCCGGTGATCTCGAAATGGATTCTCAAAACAGAATATCTTGGGAAAAATGAATCACCGCTTTGCCAGAGTCCGACCGGCAAACCACCCCGAAATCGGATTTTTAATATTTAGGATTATATCGAGGATATCACCTCCCCATCTGGTAATGGTGGTAGCATAATTCCATATACAATTCAATAGTAAAGCGGGTTTTGACCGCTTTGGCTATTTTTTCTGCTGCTGGGCTCTTAGGATTTTTGCCCAGGTGTCCCGCAAGGTGACGATGCGATTAAATATAAAAGATTCCGGTGTGTTATCTTTGATGTCCACGCAAAAATAGCCCAAACGCTCGAATTGATACCGATCGCCGGGGCGGGCGGCGCTCAGGCTGGGCTCAACCATACAATTTTTCAGTATTTCAAGGGAGTTGGGATTAAGATGGTCGATGAAATCTTTGCCCTCTTCGACCGCGTTGGGATTTTCTTTTACAAACAGGTGCTCATAAAGGTTTACCCGGGCATTGAGAGCATGCGATGCGGATACCCAGTGCAGTGTGCCTTTGACCTTGCGGCCATCCGGTGCGTCGCCGCCCCGGGTTTGGGGATCATAGGTGCAATGCAATTCGGTCACCTCTCCGGTTGCGGGGTCCTTGACCACGTCGACACAGGTGATGAAATAGGCATAGCGCAGCCGGACTTCCCGTCCCGGTGCCAGGCGGAAAAACTTTTTGGGCGGTTCCTCCATAAAATCGTCCTGCTCGATATAAAGCTCGCGGGAAAAGGGGATTTTACGGGTGCCCATCGCGGGATCTTCCGGGTTGTTGATGGCATCCAATTCTTCTTCCTGCCCTTCAGGATAATTGTCGATAATGACCTTCAAGGGTCGCAGGACTCCCATGACCCGGGGCGCAATTTTATTCAGCTGCTCCCGGATGCAGTATTCCAACAAGGCCATGTCCACTATACTGTCGGCTTTGGCCACCCCGATACGTTCGCAAAAATTGCGGATGGATTCAGGGGTGTATCCCCGGCGCCGCAAACCCGATATCGTCGGCATGCGCGGGTCATCCCATCCGCTGACATGGCCTTCTTCCACCAGGCGGATCAGCTTGCGCTTGCTGAGCACTGTGTAATTGAGGTTAAGCCGCGCAAACTCGATTTGCTGGGGGTGGTAGACCTCCAGCTGGTCCAGCACCCAATCATAGAGCTCGCGGTTGATTTCAAATTCCAGAGTGCAGAGAGAATGGGTGATGCCCTCGATCGAATCGGATAGACAGTGGGTAAAGTCATACATGGGATAAATCACCCACATCTCGCCGGTGCGATAATGGGGTACTTTTTTGATCCGGTACAGGGTCGGATCGCGCATTAGCATATTGGGCGATGCCATGTCGATTTTGGCCCTGAGCACATGGGCGCCTTCATCATATTCACCGGCCCGCATGCGTTCGAACATATCCAGATTCTCTTCAACCGAGCGCCCACGATAGGGGCTTTTTTTACCCGGTTGCGTCAGGGTGCCGCGATATTCCCGGATCTGATCCGAAGTGAGACTGTCAACATAGGCCTTGCCCTTTTTGATCAGTTGGACGGCATATTCAAACAGCTGCTCAAAATAATCAGAGGCATGGTAAAGACGATCCTCCCAATCAAATCCCAGCCAGCGGACATCCTGCTTGATGGATTCCACATACTCGACCTCTTCTTTGGCCGGGTCGGTGTCATCAAAGCGCAGGTTGCACAGCCCGCGGTATTCTTCGGCCAATCCGAAATTCAAGCAGATGGATTTGGCGTGCCCGATGTGCAGATACCCGTTGGGCTCGGGCGGAAAGCGCGTGTGCACGCGTCCGTCGTTTTTGCCGGCTGCAATGTCTTCGTCGATAATGTATTTGATAAAATTCGGCGGTGGTGATAGGTCGCCGCTGGATTTCGCAGATGCCGATTGTGCGGTCTTTTTATCCGGTGACTTCATAAGGGCGATTCCTCAAGATTTGCAGTGGTTCATATATACGCTTAAATTAGAATGCATTTTCAAAAAAATCAAACGATTTGAGAACGGTCGATGTGATTGCGCTGAAACTGTTTGCCGCGACCGGCTTTCTTGACAATCTTCGGTGCCGCCGGTATCGCGGGAAAAACGGTTATTATTTTAGATTGCTAGCTCTTATTTCGCCTAATATGAAAAATCTGTAACTTTTTTCCTTTATTTACGTTATATATCAAAAGTGGACAAATTCAGGGCGTTTTACAACAGATATAAAAATATGCTCTTTGCATACCTGATGCGAACGAGTGGTGATTATGACCTGTCCGGCGACATCATGCAGGAAAGCTTTACCCGCTATCTCGCACGGTACGGCAAAGGCGAGCCAAGCGCGCCGCTGCTGTTTCGCATCGCGCGCAACGCCCTTACGGATCATCGGCGCAAATCGAAGCGCAACACGCCGTTACGTGATGAAAATGAGCCATCAGGGGAAAATCCGGAGCATCATCTGATGGTCAGAGATGAATACCGGCGCACGCTGTCTGCCATGCAGCATCTGGATGAGGTTGAAAGGGATTTTTTGAGCCTGGTCGTCAGTAGCGATTTGTCCTACCGCGAAATTGCGGAAATTCATCGCACCAGCGAGCAGAATGTAAAGGTCAGGGTTCACCGTGCCCGCGTGAAACTCAGAGGCATCCTCGGGGGAAGGGTCAAAAAATGAAGGATCACATGATCAGTATGTTCATCGATGACGAGATGAATATTGATGAAAAAATCGAGTTTGTCACGAGGATCCATGCCGATGCGGCGGTCAAAGACGAAACCATCGGTCTTTTGCAGCAGGAAAAAATGATTCGCGACCGGGTGGTCGATCGGATTCGCGAAGCCAGGTTCGACGCACGGCCCAGCCTGAATCTGCGGTTCTGGAAACCGGCGGCTGCTTTTATGTGCGGGCTGGCCGCGGCGCTGATCATTGTTTTTTTCGTTCAGCCGGAGCCGAAAACGGCCGCCATACCCTATCGATTCGTCCTTTACCAGCCCGACGCAGGCCAGGTGGAGCTTGCCGGCAGTTTCAGCGGCTGGAAGACCATCCCCATGAAAAAAATGGGCATCAGCGGTTACTGGGAAGTGACCGTTGATCTCTATCCGGGTGAACATCATTACAGCTACATCATTGAGGGCAACTGGCGCATACCCGATCCGACGATTTTGACGCGCGAGAAAGATGATTTTGGTGGCGAAAATTCAATTTTGGATATACAAAGGCGGGTATGAGCCGATGTCTGATTTGTGTATTCGCCGTCTTGATGCTGATATCCAGCTGCAGCGGGCGGTTCTACCGGGTGAAAGATCATCAAGTGACTTTTTATCTTGACCTGCCGGCTGCGCAACAAGTTGATTTTGCCTATTCCCTCGATGAATTCAGGCTGCATAAGGTCCACAAAAAGCAAGCCGGCACCTGGGAAATTTCGGTCCCGGCGGAAATTGAATTCAGGTATTTTTTTATGGTCGATGGAGCGGCATTTCTCCCGGAGTGTGATATTCGGGAAGCCGATGATTTCGGATCAGAAAACTGCATTTTCGAACCAGTTCCTTGACAGTCGACCACAGCTTTGCAGTCAATTAAGATTTGCCATGCAAACAATCTTAAAAAAAATCGGGCTTGCAGCAGGGATACTGCTGCTGGCGGCTACCATTGCCGGCGCGGACGAAGTGGACCAGGCCCTTTCCGGCATTACCTCGCCGACGGTTGTATTGAGCACTCGCGGTTTGATTGACTCCGGCCTGGCCTCCGAGCGGGCCATCGCGGTAACGCGGGCCATGGTGCAAAATCGGTTTGAACCTCAGCAGATCGCCGCGGCACATCAGTTGCTGATCAAGGCCCAGACTCAGGGCCTGCCGCCGGACCCCATCATCAACAAAGCTTTTGAAGGCATGGCCAAGCAGGTTGGAGCCAGCAGGATCGTCAGCGCAATGGATGCAGTTCGAGTCCGGTATGATTTTGCGCTCAAGCAGGCTGCCAAGCTCACCGGCCGCAAATCGCAGATGAATCAGATCGGGCATATCATCGCCGCGTGTTTGACCGCCGGATTGGGCTCGAAAAGCGTTGAATCCATCACCGACGGTCTTCAGGAACGATCGCGCATGATGAAAACCGACCAGCGAGAAGTATTGGCGCTGGAGACTTATAAAACGGCCAGGGACATGGCGCGCCTGGCTGTATCCCCATCACAAACCGAGGCGCTGGTGCGCCAGGCACTCAAGCATCAGTTCAGCGCCGCGCAAATGCACAATATGCGCACCGCCTTTCGAAACGACTCCCGGACGACAGCGCCCCGGAGCCTGGCGGCCCGTTACAGCCGTTCGATCGAGCAGGGAAAGAGCTTTGAAAGCCCTGACGGCAGTCAAAAGGGCGCGGACCATAGCAGCGGTTCGGCCGGCGAGGCCGGCAGCGCACCGGGCGGTTCCGCACCCGGTGGCGGTTCGGGCTCCGGCTCAGGCGGCGGCAGCGGTCCCGGCGGAGGAAGCGGCCCCGGCGGCGGATCGGGTGGTCCCGATGGTGGTTCGGGCGGCGCCGGCCCCGGAGGTGGAGGCGATTCCGGCAGTTAATTTCATACTTCTGGCACTTCCCTGAAATTTTCCGAACACTATCTTCGGGTATGTCTGATCGATTGCACTGCTCTCATTTCCACTCTTCAAAGCGGAACCCTTAAGGACTTCACTTTTTTTTCGGATTGATCTGCCCCTCAAAAGGAAAAAAATTGTAACCTTTTTCAGTGTGAGCCGTTTAGGGATTAAAACGCGCACTCATGTATGCGAATAAAAATAGGTCGTTCCGGGACGGAATCGGTTTCGAAAGATGAACGTGGGGTGCACCCGGTCGTCCGAAACGGTATTTCAAACAAGGAGGAGAAATGAGGTCAACTAAGATTTTTTACCTGTTATTTCCATTGATGGTTTTTTGGCTGATGATAGCGCCGGCAATTGCAGCGATGGCTGATTATTCAAACCTTGAAAACGCGCCTGCGCTGAGTTCGCAAAACCGTGCCTTGGGAGGTGGCCCTATGGCAACCGATATGTTCACTGAAGCGCTTATTCTTGCCAAAGGCCCCGGCGGAGGTGGTGGCTCCGGTGGCGGTGGCGGAGGTGGTGGCTCCGGTGGCGGTGGCGGCGGTGGTAACGGCGGCAGCTCGGGCGGTTCCGGTGGTTCCGTTGGATCAGGTGGCGGCAATGGCGCCTCCGGCGCCGTAGGCGGCAACGGCGACGGTAACGGCGACGGTAACGGCGGCCAGGGCGGCAAAGGCGGTGGCAGCCAGAACCAGGGGATGCAGCAACAGGTCCAGCATCAGCATCAGCACCAACAACAGCATCATTATCAGCATGAGGAGCAACAGGAACCAGAGCAACAGAACGCGCACAAACATCAAAATCAATACCGGTACGGACAAACCCCGTAAAACAATGCGCTGTTAACAATGAAAGAGCACCCCGGCGACCACCGGGTGCAGCTCAAATCCCATGCAGTTCCCCCTGCCCGGTCCCGGGCGGGGGGATTTTTTCCCGCCTGTGCCGTGACACATATTGTAACGGCACATTATGTTTCATGACACATTTGGCATGCGACTCGCATTGGCAAAAAGCTGAATGCCCGAATACAGAGGCGAACCGCTGATTGCGGCGGTGATGGTTGGTCTCAAAAACCAATCGGCACATCATTTGTCCGACGGGATCTTTCCAATCCAGAACAAACAATGCCCAACAAACGTTGGCGCCCAAAAGAATTTGAGTGTCTATCCCACTTGTTAAAATGGCCCTTCGACTGGCTCAGGACCATTTAACCCCAAAGGGCTTACGAAATTTATGCGTAAGCCCTTTGGGGTTAAATGGCTGGGGGACCAGGATTCGAACCTGGGTTAACGGGGCCAGAACCCGTCGTCCTGCCGCTAGACGATCCCCCAGCATCTTCAAGTCAATCCTAAATATATATCATCTGCCTGCCCGTCAAGTCAATTTTTTCCGATTTCTGTGTGGCTATTTTTCCGATGAGCGGCGTTCTCCGCGGCTTTTGACCTTCAACGTACCATAGTACGCCGAAGGCCAAAAGCCTTGTGCGGCCTTGCTCATCAAAAAAAACCCTCATCCAGAAATCGGAAAAATTATCTAAAAAAATAATATTGTAATCGCGCAGCGGATCAAAATTTTCATTTGCTGACCTCTCATCAGCAAATGAAAAACTATCTTTACTCTGCAGTCTTTGCATCTCTGCGGTGAGAAAGAATGAGTTAATCATTCTGTTCGATCTTGGATATACTTGATAGCTTTGTTGAGTCGCGCAATAACCTTGTCCTTGCCGATGATGGCGGCTACCTCGAAAATGCCGGGACTGGCGGTTCGGCCGGTCAGCGCCACCCGCACCGGCTGGGCGATTTTGCCCAGCTTGAGTCCGGTTTGGTCCATGACGGATTTAAACGCCGATTCCAAATTTTCTTCGGAAAAAGCGTCTAGGCTTTCAAGTTGCGCCAATAGCAATTGCAGGGCTTCAAGCACCGCTGGTTTTAAAAATTTTCTAACGGCCTTTTCCTCATAATCAACGTCATCTGCAAAATAAAACAAAGCGCTTTGCGCCATTTCGTCTAGTGTTTTGCTGCGGGCGTGCAGGGTCTCGATGACTTTTACCAGAAGGCCATTGTCCTCAATGACTGTACCGTGGCGCTTCAAGAAGGGCTTCAGCGGCTCCACCAGTTTTTCAACCGGTGTGGCCCGAATATGGTCAGCGTTGAGCGCCAAAAGCTTTTCTGAATCAAAAACCCCGGCTGAGCGTCCGATATGCTTCAGGTCAAACACCTCAATCAACTCCTGGCGGGTAAAGAATTCCTGATCACCGTGCGACCAGCCTAACCGGACCAGGTAGTTGAGCATGGCATCCGGCAGGTAGCCCATGTCCCGGTAGGCCGATACCGATACGGCCCCGTGACGCTTGCTGAAACGGCTTTTATCGGTTCCCAGCACCATGGGGACATGACCGTAAACCGGCAAGCGGCAATCCAATGCTGTATAAACAAGGATTTGCTTGGGCGTATTCATAACGTGATCATCGCCGCGGATAACCGTATTGACCTGCATGGTCATATCGTCGATGACCACCGCGAAATTATAGGTGGGGATGCCGTCGCTGCGGCACACGATATAATCATCCAGCTCATCGTTTTGAAAGACGATATTGCCTTTGATGACATCTTCAACCACCGTTGTTCCGCTGAGAGGTGCTTTTAGCCGTATGACCGCATCCGATGTTTTCGACAGGCCTTTGTCGCGGCAGGTGCCGTCATATTTGGGTTTGCCACCGGTGGCCATGGCCTTCTCGCGCATGGCTGTAATGTCATCGGGTGAACAGGTGCAATAATAGGCATGACCGGAATCGATCAGACGCACTAAATATTGATTGTAAATATCGAGTCGTTTGGTTTGATAATAGGGTCCCTCATCCCAGTCGATACCCAGCCACTCGAGGGCCTCAAAAATAGCATCGATGGCTTGCTGGGTGGAGCGCTCGGCATCGGTGTCTTCGATACGCAAAACGAATTTACCTTTCATGTGACGGGCGTACAGCCAGTTAAAAATTGCCGTACGCGCATTGCCAACATGCAAGAAGCCGGTCGGGCTGGGGGGAAAGCGAGTCACAATCAGGCCATTTTTCGTTTCCATCTGCATTTTAGCATTCACCTCTATTTTGGGTCTTTTGGGTTTGGGGCGAGTAATTATTTAAGTAAAGTATACCATCAATATTAATCAAATAAATCTTTAAATATTTGAGTTTTATATAAAATATTTAGTTATGTCCGAATTTGCTAACCATTGCCTAACATTATCGTTTGACAAGTAAACGAAAGCGGCTTAAAAATATGAAGGTAATGCTTCGATTTTGCTTTGCATTCGGTCAGGTATGCCGGATTCGGCTTTCAGTCTTACTTGAGCGATAATTACCGTTACCATATAAATACTATTATTTTAATAGCTTAAGCTCGTATCCCAATCTTATTTCCAGCGGTGCATTTCAATATCATAGAAGGATGGCAAGTACAAGAGAACAAATTGCAAAATTATGACGAAAACACTTGACAATCCGTTACAGATAAATTACTAGATGCCCACCTTTAAAACCGAGTCGAATAAATTAATATCAATATAAATTTCAAAATATTAGGAGATTACTTATGGCGGTACCCAAACGTAAAAAATCAAAGTCAAAGCGCGATAAGCGCCGGACTCACCAGAAACTTGCCGCACCGAATTTGTCATCTTGCCCGGAGTGCGGTGAAGCCATTCAGCCTCATCATGCCTGCCCCAATTGTGGCTATTACAAGGGCCGTAAGGTTGTTGAAACCGAAGAAGATTAGTCTTCTATTTCATCGCCAAAACGTTTTACTTTCAAAAGGACAAAATTTAATGACTTCAGATAAGACATCGAATGGTAGTGATCTATACGGACTGGATCTGGAATCCAGACAAATGGTTCTGGATACGGTTGCCCAGTTAAAAAAGCGGCTTTTGACACCTGAAAAAATTGCTGAATTTGATCGCGAGGAGATATTTCCCGAAGATACCATTCGTGAAATGTTGGGACCTGAAATCGGCCTCCAGCTTTTAATGATTCCCGAAGCATATGGTGGTCTGGGCGGTGGCGCCCGCGACAGCTGCGCCATTACCCGAGAAATGGCTAAAGTTTGTTTGGGCATTACCACCGCTTTTTTTGCCATTCAGCTGGGTGCGGATCCCATCATCGTGGGCGGAACCGAAGAACAAAAACAAAAATGGCTCGGAAAAATCGCTGCCGGCGAGGCGTTGGTAGCCTATGCGGTCACCGAGCCCGATGCCGGCAGTAACGTGGCTTCGATCAAAACCAAGGCCGAACCGGTAACCGGTGAAAGTGGAAACATTAGCGGCTACCGGATAAACGGAACCAAACAGTTCATTTCCACTGGCGGTTATGCAGAATTTATTACCCTGCTGGCCAATACACCCGAAGGCGCTACTTTTTTTATTGTTGAAAAAGACACCGAGGGCTACGACCGGGGCAAAGGCGAAGAAAAACACGGCATTCGTGCTTCCAATACCTCGCCGCTGACGTTTTCAGATGCTTTCGTACCGGTGGAAAATGTCATCGGCGGCGTTACCGGACAGGGGCTAAAACAGGCCAGCAAGGTATTTGGATATACCCGTCTGATGGTTGCCTCCATGGCGCTGGGTGGTGGTGAGGCCGCTTTGGATATTGTTGTTCCCTATGCCCAGCAACGCATTCAATTTAAAACGCCGCTCTCAGAGAAGCAGGGCTACACCCATAAACTGGTCGTGCCGCATGCCGTGCGCTTGGCGGCCGCGGCGACCTATATTGACGAGGTGGCCACAAGACTGGATGCCGGGGAGCAAGGCCTTGAAGTCGAAGGCTCCATCGCCAAGCTGTTTGCAACCGAATCTGCCAACAAAGCTGCCGATGATGCCATGCAGGCTCTGGGCGGATATGGCTATATCAACGAATACGGCGTCGAAAAAATCAAACGCGATGTCAAAATTACCTGTATTTATGAAGGGACCAGCGAAATCCAGCAGAACATTATCAGTACATTTCGCTGGAAGGCAACTCGCAAATCTAAAGGCGCTTTTTACAATGACATTGCCGATGAAATGGATAAGCTCGAATCCCGGTGCAGTGAGGCCGGCTGCCGCTACATTAGCCTCGCGGCCCGGGCGCTGAACAAAGCCATTTTTTTGGTCAATGACAATCGGTTGACGCGTGAGCAAATCATCATGTTTGCACTGGCTGATATGATGATGCATGTCGAAGTCGCTGCCAGTTTTGCGCGGCAGGCTGTGCTTTTTGCTGGTGAAAATAATTCGCAAGCTGAAAAAACATGCGTCTTTTCACGCGTGTTTGCCAATGAAATCGCACAGGTGACAGCGAGCAATATTTTGAAAATTGTATACGGTTCCGGTGTTTTTGATGCCGGGCAGAGCGCGGCCTTTCTATCAGAAATTTCGCACGCCAAACTGGCAGACAGCTACCAAAACATTGTTGCCGACATGAACCGCGCAGCTGATATTATCTTCAGTCGTTAAGCCATACCCCAATTGGTTTAAAAACCAATTGGGCGTTATCTGTTATTCGTTAATTGTTATTCTTTGAAATGGAATGATATCTAATTTTAAATCTCATGAGTTACGGGCGTTTAAAATTAGGCTGTCATCGGATTCCAATAACGAATAACCAGTAACGATTAACGCCTTATTGAGCATTTATCTCTCAATAAGGGGTTTGGAAGGAGGGTCGTTTGCGATTCGAAAACAAAGTGGTCATGGTTACAGGGGGGGCAGCTGGAATCGGAAAGGTGACGGCTGAAAACTTTGCCAGAGAAGGCGCCAAAGTTGCGATTTGCGATGTCAACACCGAGGCAGGTGAATCCACCGCAAAAGAACTGGGCCCCGAAGCTTCTTTCAGGCAGGTAGATGTCGCCGACAGTGCATCCGTATCCGAGTGGGTGGAAACGATTATAGACCGATACGGGCAAATCGACGTGCTGGTGAACAATGCCGGCATTACCCGTGATGGCTTGATTATGCGCATGAAAGAAGAAGACTGGGATGCCGTCATCAGCGTCAACCTGAAAAGTGCCTTTAACTGTATCAAGGCGGTCTCCAAAATTATGGTCCGGCAAAGAGCGGGCCGCATTATTAACCTGGCCTCGGTCGTGGGGGTCATGGGCAATCCGGGGCAGGCCAACTACGTCGCTTCCAAAGCCGGCATGATCGGTCTGACCAAAACAGTTGCTAAAGAGCTTGGATCAAGGGGAATCACGGTCAACGCTGTGGCCCCGGGTTTTATTGAAACCGATATGACGGCCGTTCTATCGGAAAAAGCCCGTGAGGCGATGCTCAGTATCATCCCTTTGCAAAGAGCCGGAACTCCCCGGGATGTGGCCGAAGCGATCACGTTTTTGGCGTCCGACAGTGCGGCGTATATAACCGGGCAGGTGATACACGTAACCGGAGGCATGTACATGTAAAACTGGCTTTAAAATGGCCATCTTTTAGCCGAATACAGCGTTACGGGAAGGAGAAAACCGCTAACGTACTCAATGTACGCAGCACGATTTTCTCCTCCCCGCGCCTCGTCTTCGGCTAAAACCTGCCCTTTAAAAGCCAGTTTCCAAATATATTTTACTTTATAATCCGCTTTACAAATAAAAAAATTGTCTTCGGTTAAAATCTAATCCATTTAAAGCCATTTAAAAATATCATGGGTCGATTATTCTATGAACCACTATTCTTGAGATCGATTCAAGTTGGTCAAAGCCAGCAATAGCGGAATTTAGTACTTTAATAAGCTGCAAACTTTCAATGAGAACTATTGATGACCGGGTTGACCGGGTAAGGAGGAAAATCAGATGTCTGTTGAAGAGAGAGTCAAAAAGATCATTGCCGAAAAACTGAGTGTTGATTTGGAAGAGGTTGTTCCTGAAGCTTCATTTGTGGATGATCTGGGAGCCGATTCACTTGATCTCGTGGAGCTCATCATGTCAATGGAAGAAGAGTTTGATACCGATATCTCCGATGAGGACGCCGAACAAATTACAACTGTTAAGGATGCCATTGACTATATCAACAAACAGTAGGCAAAAATTTTCGAATTTGTATCTTTAACAGGCTTGCATCCGTCGCTGGGCGCTTCGTCATTATACATGCATATCCTCTGCGCCGGGAAAGATGGCGCAAGGCATGGAACCGCCACCGGCGAGTTCAAAACGGCAGGCGGGCAGATATTGCTGGCAACAGATGACCGGCGGCGCGGTCAGATCAAATTTTCATTTAGATACGGGCGATTGCATGCGCCCGTTCAAGCCACAAAGGAGGTCTCTTGCAAAGGCGGGTAGTTGTTACTGGAATGGGATTGGTTACCCCTGTCGGAATCGGCGTCGAGGACAGCTGGTCGGCGCTTTGCGCCGGAAAATCGGGTATTACTGAGATTACTCGATTTGACGCATCAGCCTATCTGACGCGTATCGCCGGTGAGGTCAAGGATTTTAACGCGGAAGATTTTATGCCCAAAAAAGAGGCCAAGCGCAACGAGTTGTTCATTTCTTATGCAATGGCGGCAACGCGCATGGCGCTGGAAGATTCACGTCTGGAGATAAACAGCTCGAATGCCGATCGCATCGGGGTTGTCACCGGTTGTGGCCTGGGCGGTCTCGGCATCATGGAAGAGACGATTCTCAACGTTGCCACTAAAGGTCCCAAGCGCGTGAGTCCGTTTTTTATCCCGATGATGATCGGCAACATGGCCCCGGGCATGATTTCGATTCATTTTGGTGCCAAAGGGCCAAATTTATCCCTGGCTACGGCCTGTGCCGCTGGGGCCCATGCGGTCGGCGATTCCTTTAAAATGGTCCAGTACGGCATGGCTGATGCCATGATCACCGGCGGGACTGAAGCGGTCGTATCCAAGACCGCGGTGGCCGGTTTCAACGCTATGAAGGCGTTGTCGACGCGCAACGATGAGCCTGAAAAAGCCTCGCGGCCTTTCGATCGTGATCGTGATGGTTTTGTCATTGGTGAGGGCTGTGGCATAATGATATTGGAGGCTTTGGATCATGCGCTCGAGAGAGGCGCCCCCATTTATGCAGAGATGTCAGGCTTTGGGCTGACCGGTGATGGTTACCACATCACTTCTCCCTGCCCGGATGGAGACGGGGCGGTGCGCTGCATGCAGGCAGCATTGGATGACGCCGCTATGGCCCCCGACCAGGTGGATTATATTAATGCGCATGGAACTTCCACCGAGCTTAACGATCTGTACGAAAGCCGTGCGGTCAAAGCGGTATTTAAAGACCATGCCTATAAGCTGGCGATTAGTTCCACCAAATCAATGACCGGGCATCTGTTGGGAGGTGCCGGCGGTATTGAAACCGTGTTCAGTGCCCTGAGTGTTCATCGCGATGTGATCCCACCGACCATCAATTATGAGAACCCGGCAGATGAATGTGACCTGGACTATGTGCCCAATACCGCGCGCAAAGCCAAAGTTAATGTAGCCATGACCAATTCATTCGGTTTTGGTGGCACCAACGCCACACTGATTTTGAAAAAATACACCGATTGATATCTGAATATTGCACGAGCCCAATTGAATCACTTAAGGGCTACGGCAAGCTTAAATCTAAATGGCAAGGCATGCGAGCCTTGCCATTTTTTTGCTTGCGGTAAACCAGATAGGCATATAATATCAAATGTTAACCTTGCTTCGGACGGCCTGGCGGTTGGTACATGGACTTTGGTTGATCATTTAAATTTACGGGTACAATGATCATGGAATTTGTGAGCACACGCAACACGGCAGTCGCCATTTTTAAACCGGGCGCTCTAGCGCGGCATCGGAAACAGTTATCGCATAAGGAGATGGAATAATTTTATGGTAGCCGATAATCAGCGACCTTCCTGGGAAAATTACTTTATGGA
>JASFIV010000062.1:0-18784 GCA_050122475.1 Desulfobacterales bacterium
TTGCATCAACCATTTAAAACACCTCAGATTAAATTAGAAATAATTAGTGTTTGAGCCGATTGTGTGATTTTTTTTACTCATCACGAAAACACGAAATTTGAGAAAGCACGAAATATATATTTTCGTGTTTTCATTCTTTCGTGCTTTCGTGGTAAAAATTTTCATTCAGTCAATGTTTATCAATGTTCATTTGTCTAATCGATAGCATCGAACTTACATTTTTCGTAACACGTCATGCATTTAATGCATTTTTCCTTGTCGATAACCGCAACTTCTTTCTTTTTCCAGGTAATGGCTTCCACTGGGCAGGCTCGAAAGCAAATGCCGCATTTGGTGCAAAGCTCCGGTTGCACCTCAAATTTCAACAGCGCCACACAGCGTTTGGCCGGACATCGCTTCTCTAATACATGGGCCTCGTATTCATCTTTAAAGTACCGCAACGTCGAAAGAACCGGATTGGGTCCCGTCTGGCCCAAGCCGCAAAGCGCCGATTCTTTGATCGTATCGGAGAGCTCCTCCATGGTTGCAATATCTTCTGGCATCCCTTGGCCTTCACAGATTTTTTCTAGGAGTTGCAGCAGACGCCGGGTGCCTTCACGACACGGTGTGCATTTCCCGCAGGATTCATCCTGCACAAAATCCATGAAAAAGCGTGCCATATCGACCATACAGGTATTTTCGTCCATTACAATCGCCCCGCCCGAGCCCATGATGGCACCGACCTTGGCAATTTCCTCATAATCAATGGGGATATCCAGATATTGCTCGGGGACGCATCCGCCTGAGGGCCCGCCCAGCTGCACAGCTTTAAATTTCTTCTTGTTGGGCACCCCGCCACCGATATCATAAATCATTGTTCTGAGCGTTGTTCCCATCGGCACTTCAACCAGACCAATGTTGTTGACATCACCGGAAAGCGCAAATACTTTGGTTCCCTTGCTGCTTTCCGTGCCGACACTTGCATACCAGTCCCCGCCGTTGAGAATAATCTGTGGAATGTTGGCCAAGGTTTCGACATTATTTAATATGGTGGGCTTTTCCCATAAGCCTTTTAGCGCCGGAAACGGCGGACGGGGTCGCGGCATCCCGCGTTTGCCCTCAATTGAGCGCATCAGAGCAGTCTCTTCGCCGCAGACGAAGGCGCCCGCGCCCTGGTATATGTCAATGTCGAAGTCAAAACCGGATCCCAGGATATCGTTGCCCAGCAATCCGTATTCCCGGGCCTGCTCGATGGCGATCCCCAGCCTTCGTATGGCCAGTGGATATTCGGTACGTGCGTAGATATACCCTTGATGCGCATTGATCGCCCTAGCTGCAATCAGCATGCCTTCCAGCACGGAGTGCGGATCGGATTCCAGGATGCTGCGATCCATAAACGCTCCCGGATCACCTTCATCTGCATTGCACAACACATATCTGGCATCACCTTCGCTTTTGCTGGCAAAATCCCATTTGAGCCCCGTGGGGAAACCGGCTCCGCCACGCCCTCTTAATCCCGACTTTTTTACCTCGGCGATGATGTCTTCCGGCTGCATCTCCTGTAAAGCTTTGGCGCCGCCAAAATAGCCGTCACGGGCAATGTACTCCTCAATGACCTCCGGATCAATGGCCCCTTTGTTGCGCATTGCCCAAAACATCTGATGCTCAAAGAAAGGGATTTCATCCATGTTGGGAATGGTTTCTTTGGAAGCCGGCTCTACATAAAACAGCTTTTTGACCGGGCGCCCTTTGAGAAAATGCTCTTCGACAAGGTGCGGGATGTCTTTAACTTTCAGTTTTTGGTAAAAAATTCCCTCGGGCTGGACCAGCATAACCGGCCCGACCGCGCAAAAACCGTTGCAGCCGGTCTCGATAATTTTAATTTCCTCCGCAAGCCCCTGGTGCTCTATCTCTTTTTGCAGTGCTGCCTGAAACGCACCACTCTCATACGCGTGACAACCTGTCCCACCGCACACCATCAACTGCGTTCTCACTTTATTCATGCCGGACTCCCGCAAGTGATCATTGAATATTGAAGATTGATTATTGAATATTCAATTTTCCTTCTTACCACGACCCATCCAAACCCCGTAGTCCATTGACGTACAACCGGCCGCTGGCAACAAACAGGGAGTATTTCGTCAACATACAGGGCAGCTCATAGAATTTTGCCAGTTCAATGACGGGTGCATCGGGTCTTTTGCCTCGGACAAACACCACCGCTGCCACGTCGGCAACTTTGGCCGTTCGCAAAACCTGCTCGGTCGTCAGACCGGTAAGCAATACGGCATCTTTGGCAACCGCCGACAATACATCCGCCATCAGATCAGCGCCGCCGGCACCCACGACGTTACGATCAAACTGATCCTCTCCCGTTAAAACAGTGGCATCCAAAATATGTTGTATTTCAGATAGTTTCATCCGCTCACCGTTTCGGGTTAGTCATATTTTTCTAAAACGTCGAGCACTTTATCGGCCTTGACATCACCGTAGGTATCCTGATCGACCACGACCACCGGTGCCAGACCGCATGCCCCCAGGCAGCGGACAGCTTCCAGCGTAAAACGCCGATCTTCAGTGGTGCCACCTTCGACAATATTATATTCATTGCCGATTCGGCTCATTACTTCCTTAATCCCTTTCACATAACAGGCGGTGCCCATACAGGCCTTTATCTGGTGCCTGCCTTTGGGCGTCAAAGAAAATAGGGCATAAAAGGTGGCGATACCGAAGACTTCACTGCGCGACAGGTTGAGACCGTCGCTGATATAATCAATCAACTCAACCGGCAACCACCCGACGACATCCTGGCATTCACGCAAAACCCCAATAATCGAACCCGGGATATTGCAGTTGGTGGCGATGATTTCATCAATTTTAAGCCACATTTCATCGGAAATTTCAGGATGCATTGGGCGGGTGTCAGGTGCCATGTTCAGATCTCCCTTGTTTGCTCGTCTTTATAACAGATAAGATTGAGCCGAATCCTTAACAATCATACTGGTTGGTCACCCATTACACATACAACCGGGGCAGGATTAAATGACAACCCTGAATCTTGCACGAATTGGTTTGATGCAATATTCAGGGATTAAGGCAGTTTGTATGTCACAATGTCATCGAAAAGTCAATGAGAACATACTGATTTTGGCCTCTATATCTGTTGGCTTGACGGCGCCCCTTTGCTGAACTAAAATAGCGTCTTTCCAAATCTTACGAAAAACCATTCATGTCCTGAACCTGTGAGGAAGGCAATGAACAATTTATCGCAGCGCCTGACAGAAACGACCGCTTTTATCAAAAACAAAACCGATGTGGTGCCGTATATCGGCTACTTAACCGGCACCGGTCTGGGTGAAAGCGCCGAATCAATGACGATTGACACTGTCATCGAGTATCGGAACATCCCCCATTTTCCGATCTCAACGGTTCAAACGCATAAAGGCCGTTTGCTCACCGGTCGGCTGAGCGATTGCCCGCTTATCGTCATGCAGGGCCGCTTTCATCTCTACGAAGGTTACAGTCCCATGGAGGTCGCCTACCCTATCCGCTTGATGCAACAACTGGGCGTCAAGATCCTCATTCTTTCAAATGCTGCCGGCGGTTTGAATCCTTCTTTTAGCCCCGGCGACATCATGCTGATCAGCGACCATATCAACCTCACCCTCACAAACCCGCTCATCGGTCCCAATGACGAGAGCCTGGGCGTTCGGTTTCCGGATATGTCATACGCTTATAATCCGGAACTCATTTCTGCTGCCGAAGACGCCGCGAAAGCTGCCGGAATAAAATTACAAAAAGGAATTTATGTCGGCCTCAAAGGGCCTGCCCTCGAAACGCCGGCGGAAGTTGCATTTTTACAAACCATCGGCGCGGAAGCCGTGGGCTTCTCGACGGTACAGGAGGTCATCGCAGCCGTCCACGGTGGCCTGCGGGTAATGGGGATGTCGATAATTACCAATGTTCATAATCCCGCTAATCCGGTTCCGGCCAGCGTTGAGGAGATCATTGCTGTGGCCCAGAAGGCCGCGCCGTCGCTGGAAACCACTCTAAAAGGAGTTACCAGAAAAATCTATGAAACCGAAATCCGCTGATATTCTGATCTTAAACGGAACCATCCTCACAATGGATAACAAGGAGCGTATTTTGAACGACGGCGGGTTGGCGATCGCCAAAGACCGTATTAGCGCGATCGGGCCGGCTGCGGAGCTTTCGAAGTGGCAGGCCTCGCAAGTTATTGATGCTGGCGGTGGAATCATTATGCCGGGCCTGATCAATACCCACACACACGCCGCCATGACCTGCTTTAGAGGGCTGGCAGACGACCTTCAATTGATGTCCTGGCTCAATGATTATATTTTTCCGGCTGAAGCCAAACTGGATGAGCAAAAGGTCTATAGCGGCACCCTGCTGGCCTGCGCAGAGATGATTATGTCGGGCACTACCTGTTTTTGCGATATGTACCTGTTTGAGGATGCCGTTGCCCGTGCCGCCGGCGATGCCGGCATGCGTGCGGTGGTTGGAGAAGTTCTGTATGACTTTGACTCGCCGAATTATGGTCCCATCGCGCAAGGATTCGAATATACCCGCAAACTGATCGACACCTGGCAAAACCACCCGCGGGTGAACATTGCCGTAGAACCGCATTCCGCCTATTTGTGCGCACCTGAATTGCTGCAGGAAGCATTTGACCTGGCGCAGGATTTCAAGCTACCGCTGGTGATCCATCTGGCTGAATCCAAAAGTGAAGTGGCGCAGATTGAAGAACGTTTTGATCGGACACCGGTCGAACACCTGGCTGAGCTCGGGCTTCTGGCGCCGAATGTGGTGGCCTGCCATTGTGTCGAATTGACGGAAAATGATATCGCTTTGCTGAAACGCTATGATGTCAAAGTCGCGCACAATGCGGAAAGCAACATGAAGCTGGCATCCGGCGTGGCACCGATTCCCAGATTATTAGATGAGGGCATCTGCGTTGGATTGGGGACAGATGGTTGCGCCAGTAACAACAATCTGGACCTGTTTCTGGAGATGGATACCGTGGCCAAGCTCCATAAGGCCAAAACGCTGGACCCCACCGTTATGGATGCGCAGACAGTCCTAAAAATGGCCACCATCAGGGGCGCACAGGTTTTAGGCCTTGAGTCTTGTATCGGTTCGCTTGAAACGGGTAAAAAAGCCGATCTGATCATCGTTGACACCACAAGACCGCATTTGACGCCCATGTACAACCCGGTGTCCCATATGGTGTATGCGGCGCGGGGCAGTGATGTCAGTACTGTGATCATTGATGGCGCCATTGTCCTGGAAGAAGGGCAGCTAAAAACCATGAACATCGACAGCGTATTGAACGATGTCAACCGGATCGCACAGGACATCATAGCCACACAATAAACGCCACTTGGATCAATATTTAGATAACGTGACCCCATGACCTACGATCTCGTCATCCACAACGGCACTATTGTGACTGTTAATCGGCGTTTTGACATTATCCCCGATGGGCTGCTGTGTGTAAAAGGTGGCAAGCTTGAGCGCCTCGAAACCATTGCCGCCAATCAATCGCTACCCGCAGCAGCTGAAACGATCGATGCCAGCGGCGGCTTGATAATGCCGGGCCTGGTGAACAGTCACACCCATCTTCCTATGACCCTGTTTCGCGGTTTAGCCGACGACCTGCCGTTGGACAGCTGGTTGAACGAACATATCTTTCCGGCTGAAGGCGCTCACATTCAGCCGGTTAGTGTGCGCTGGGGAACGCTGCTGGCATGCGCTGAGATGCTGCTTTCAGGCACTACCACCTGCTGCGATGGGTATTTTTTTGAAGACCAGGTGGCAGAGGCCGTTGATAGTAGTGGTATGCGCGCCGTATTAGCCCAGGGGGTAATTGATTTTCCGGCACCGGGGGTACCGGATCCCAAACACAATATGAAAATTCTCCGCGTATTCGTTGCCAAGTGGCAGCAGGCGTCTGCTTTGATCACTCCTTCAGTGTTTTGCCATTCAGCATATACCTGCAGCGGCGAAACCCTGCAAAAAGCCAAAGCGTTAAGTACAGACGCCGGCCTGCGCTTTCAAATTCATGCGGCCGAAACGCAGGTCGAGGTTCGGCAGATCCGGCAAAAATACAATACCACACCTATTGGTTATTTAGATCAAATGGGGATACTGGATGAAAATACGCTACTGGTGCACTGCGTTTGGCTCGATGAAACCGATATTAAACGGATTGCAAACAGCAAGGCCAGTGTTTCCCATAATCCCGAAAGCAATGCCAAATTGGCTGCCGGAATTGCGCCGGCACCGCAACTTCTAAAGGCCGGGATCTCGCTTGGGCTTGGTACCGATGGATGTGCCAGCAATAACAACCTGGATATGTTCCATGAAATGGATATGGCCGCCAAGATTCACAAGGCGGCATCATATGACCCCACCACGATGGATGCCCGAACCGTCGTAGAAATGGCTACCATCGGTAGCGCCAGGGTTATTGGATTGGACGACCAAATCGGCTCGCTTGAAAAGGGCAAACAGGCCGATGTGATCATCATTGAGAACCGCAGCCCACACCTGACACCGATGTATCATCCTGAGTCCCATATCGTTTACGCCGCAAAAAGCGCGGATGTTCGGGATGTGATCGTCGCCGGACGTATCCTGGTGCGCAATCGCCGGATTCTCAGTTTGGATGTTGAGCGGATTATGGCCGAGGTGCGCAAAATTGCCGCTCAAATCAAAAAGGGCCGCTGACACCGGGCTGCACGTTGCGAGTTGGTAGAGTTCTCGAGGACGACGACGAGGACGACGATTTTATGTCCCTTATCGTATTCGTCCTCCTACTCGTCCTCGTACTCGGTTTTTTTCAGATTATGCCTCATCTTAAAATGGCTGACGCACTCATTCCGGGGACGCCTTCGGGTGCTGCTAAAACCAGAGGAGAGTATCCAGCAGCCAAACAAAAGGATCGTTACAATGAATATGACCGAAATTATTAAAGCTGCCAACGGCGAAACGCCCGTTGATTTGCTTTTGACCAACGCCCGTGTTGTAAATGTACTGTCCGCTGAGATTGAACAGCAGCCAATTGCCATTAGCAATGGTATCATTGTCGGCTTCGGCCAATATAAAGCTGAAAAGACTTTGGATTTAAACAAGCGCTTTGTCGCTCCCGGCTTTATCGATTCCCACGTTCATATCGAAAGCGCCATGACCTGCATTTCCGAATTTGCCCGGGCGGTCGTGGTGCATGGCACCACGGCCGTAGCCGCTGATCCCCATGAAATCGCCAATGTGCTGGGAGCCGAAGGCATTGCTTATATGCTGCAATCGGCACAAGAACAACCTATCAATATTTACTTTACACTGCCCTCGTGCGTGCCGGCAACTGATATGGAAACCGCCGGCGCACGTCTGAGAGCCGAAGATCTTGCGCCCTTTTTTAATCATGAAAGAATTGTGGCGCTGGCTGAAATGATGAACTATCCAGGTGTCATCTTTGGTGATCCGGATGTTCTGGCGAAAATAAGCGCAGCCAAAAGACACCGTAAGCCAATCGATGGTCATGCGCCCGGGCTCGAAGGGCAGGCGCTGAATGCGTATATCGCAGCCGGGGTGCAAAGTGATCATGAATGTACCACCGCACAGGAGGCCAGGCAGAAGCTCTCTGCCGGGATGCATATTATGATCCGTCAGGGAACCGGCGCTAAAAATTTACAGGCACTGCTGGAAGTGATAAACGAGCGAACTGCCAGGCGCATGATGTGGTGTACCGATGATCGCCACCCCCATGACCTGATCGCAGAAGGCCATATCGATTCGATTGTGCGCGAAGCCATTCAATCTGGCCTGGATCCAATTTTAGCCATTCAGATGGCCACCATAAACCCTGCAGAATACTTCCGATTGGACCACCTGGGCGCTATCGCGCCCGGCCGTCAGGCTGATCTGTTGGTATTTTCCGATATGCAACAGCCAATTGTCGAACAGGTATATTGCTGCGGCAAATTAACTGCTGAAGACGGCAAGGTGTTACCACATATTCAAACACCACCGTCTGCCACAATTGCCCCATCGGTGCAGGTCGATTTGCAGAAGATTGATTTGACCGTAGCTGCTGAAAACAAGAAGATTCGTGTAATTGAAATCGAAACGGATCAGTTAATTACCCATGAGCGCATCGAACAGGCGACTGTTGAGAACAGTCAGGTCGTAAGCGATCCATCAAAGGATTTGCTCAAAATCGCTGTTGTCGAGCGCCACAGCGGCAGCGGCAATATCGGCAAAGGCTTTGTAAAAGGCTTCGGCCTCAAGCACGGCGCCCTTGCCTCCAGTGTCGCCCACGATTCTCATAATATCATCATCGTTGGCACAACAGATGCGGACATGCAGACAGCATTGCAAGCCGTGGTGCAAATGGGTGGTGGTTTAACGGCCGTATCAAACCATAAGGTTCTCGCTCGTTTGGCATTACCGCTGGCCGGGTTGATGTCCTTTGAGCCTGTCAGCGATGTGCGCGATCAACTGGACCGTTTAATCAACATCGCTCATAAAATGGGGTGCACCTTACCGGATCCGTTTATGACACTGTCTTTTTTGGCGCTGCCGGTCATACCGGAATTAAAGCTGACCGACAAAGGCCTGATCGATGTGAACAAGTTTGAGGTCGTCCCTTTATTTGTGTGAGGATTCGGTTGGACAACCCGACTTACCATTGACACAAAAGCCCCTTTAAACTATACTTTGCAGGCCTTAAGTGTTCTGGATGTTGCATTTTTGCCCTTTTGACAAACTAGTGATGAACAATGACCGTCTTAAAACTGATTGGATTAACGGAATCGGAATATGAAGCTATCCGAAATTGTTAAGGCTTTGGATGCGACAGTTTTAACTGGAGAGGATAAACTGGATGAAGTCATCACTAGATGTGGTGCCAGTGACCTGATGAGTGACGTGCTGGCCGCGGTTTCTGAAGATTGTATCTTATTGACCGGTTTAACGACCGTTCAGGTCATCCGAACCGCCATGGTGGCCGGCGTCGGGGCGGTGGTCTTCGTCAGAAAGAAACAACCCCCCCAGCAAGTGGTCGATATGGCCAGAGAACAGGGCATTCCGCTGATATCTAGCCCGTATTCCATGTTTGTCTCATGCGGCAGATTGCATGCGTGTCATCTCACCGGACTGGACGGAACACGATAGCCTGCCATTTAAGGATTTCCGGCCAGCCCGGATAACCGGACGATCCGAAATTATTGGACCCATGCCCCGACTAAAAAAAAGCTTTAACATCAAAGCCAGAGATTTCATCCGTGCGGGCGAAGCTTCAATCAATATTCAAAACCTTCTCAAATCCATGGATTTCGATCCACGCTTAATTCGGCGGGTCGCCATCTGCGGTTATGAAAGTGAAATGAATGTGGTCATGCATGGCGGTGATGGTACCTTGAGCATCGAGGTGGACGATGAAAAGCTGGTTTTAGAAATAATCGATGATGGTCCGGGTATCGAGGATATAGAGCTGGCCATGCAGGCCGGATATTCGACGGCTAATGATGACCATCGTGAAATGGGCTTTGGCGCCGGCATGGGACTGCCAAATATGAAAAAGAATTCAGACCGCATTCAGGTCGAATCCCCAAAAAACAAAGGAACTGTGGTTCGAATGGTTTTTGTTATCCCTGAAAAAGGAAAAGGAAATTGAGTAAAAAAATAACGTCAACCTGCTTCGTGCGTTTCGAAGAAGACCTCTGTGCTGGTCGGGGTACATGTCTGCCGGTCTGCCCCACCAAAGCCATCCGGATGAAAAACAAGAAGGCCGTTCGGATTGTTGAGCAATGCATCGGTTGCGGTGAATGTATTCGTGTTTGCCGCGAGAGCGCCGTTAGCGCGGCAACCGAAACGCCTGAAGTGCTCAACGAAAATCACATTGCCATTGCGTTGGTATCCCCGGTGCTATACGCGCAATTTCCCGGTGTCATGCCCAAAGATATCCTGCTGGGACTTCGGCAGATGGGTTTTCAACACACCATCGACATGTCCTATTTTCTTGAAATTTTTCAATACGCCACCGAAGAATTCATCAGACGCAACCGAGAATCCGGTCAGGCCCCCTGGCCACTGATATCACCGGTTTGCCCGGTGGTGGTGCGACTGATCGCGTTTAAATTTCCGAGCCTGTTGGCCAACGTATTGCCCGTCTTGCGGCCGGTGGCATTGATGGCCCGGGAAGTCAGGCGGCGCATTGTTCCTGACTATCTAGACAAAGGCCGGGAGGTTGTTTTGTATTATATCAATCCCTGCCCGACCCAAAAAGATCCCTCATGCCTGTCTGCAAGCAATCGATCCTCACCGGCTGAAGTCGCGTTGGGAATAAACGATATCTATCCGCAACTAATTAAACATGTGGAAGAAATAAAGGCAGCAGACGCCATCCCCTTCTATCAAACCCGATTTGAATACGAAACATGTGCCACCGGTAACGCCTCAATGTGGGGAATGTCCGGTGGCGAAATTGCCGACATGGATATTGACCAATCGCTGGCCGTTTCAGGTATGGAGGAAACCATTCAATACCTGGAAAAAATTGAAATGGGTTTGTTTCAGGATATTGAATATATCGAATTTCGTACATGTCGGGAAGGCTGTTTGGGCGGCGTACTGAATGCCATTGATAAATATCTGGCCAAAAGCGCCGTCCAAAAAATGGTCAAACGATTCGGTCTCGGTAGACGCCTGCACCGTGAAAATATTTTACGCATGTACGAAAAAGGTGAATTTCAGACCGATAAAGATCCATCCAAACTGACAACGCTGTTCGGTGCGCGTAAAAAAGCACTTTCCATTGATGCTATGCAAAAAATTGAGAAAGTGTTGCAAGTGATTAAAGGGACTGATTGTACTGCATGCGGCGCCCCGGACTGCCGCACATTTGCCGAGGATGTGGTGCGTGGTGAAGCTAAATTAAAGGAATGCATGTATATCGTGGGCAAACGAAGCCAAAGCACTAATCTGTCTGATATCGACAATCCGGCTGGAAAGGATACGGCTTAAAATGCGAGTCAAAGATCTGGTGGAAAAATTCAAGATTGAAGTCGCCGGAGGCCAAGAGGGACTTGACCGTGAAATCACCGAGGGTTACTGCGGCGATTTGTTAAGTGAAGTAATGGGAAACGCCCCGGTAGGGAGCGTCTGGATGACTGTTCAGGGGCATCAGAATATTGTGGCTGTAGCCGTGCTGCGTGAGATGGCCGCCATTATCATTACCGGCGGTCAGAAACCGGATGCTGAAACCATCCAAAAAGCGGACCAGGAGGGAATCCCTATTTTGCAGTGGCCGGATTCATCCTTTCGCTTAGCCGGCCAACTTTTCAGCGCCGGGATAGGAAATACAGAGTAAAAACAGCAGATTAATTTCGCTGTTGTTATAAAGGACTAACCGTTGTTAAAAAAGATTAAAGCCGACCTCCACATTCACTCCTGCCTGTCACCCTGCAGCGACTGGGATATGAGCCCCAAAAAGGTAGTTCAAAAAAGTGTTGAGCGGCAACTGGGTTTAATTGCCATCTGTGATCATAATACCGCCGAGAATGTCGCCGCAACGATACGTGAAGGTGACCGTCAAGGAGTTGCCGTTTTGCCGGGTATGGAAGTTTGCTCCAAGGAGGAAGTGCATCTGGTCACCCTCTTTAAGAGCATCGAAGATGCTTTGAAAATGCAGGAATTAATTTACGCGAATCTCAATGGAGAAAACCAGCCGGATGTATTCGGGCATCAGGTGATCGCAGACGAAAATGATCAGGTCCTGGGAGAAAATCACCGTTTGTTAATCGGTGCCACCGGGCTAAGCCTCAATGACATTGTTGCAAAGGTCCATCAACTGGGCGGTATCTGTATCAGCTCACATGTAGATCGCCCATCGTATAGCCTGATCGGCCAACTGGGGTTTATCCCTGAAGATTTGCACCTGGATGCTGTTGAGGTTTCTTTCCGCGTACCCCTTGAAAAAGCACGGACCGAGATCCCGGGCATCGGAAGTTATCCTTGCGTAACATCATCAGATGCCCATTTTTTGCACGACATCGGTAAAGTGTGGACTGAATTCTTATTGGCAACGCCCTCCTTGGATGAGCTGATCCTGGCACTGGCCGGTAAAGATGGACGCCGCATCGTGAATTAAGCACCAAGACCTAAAGATCATCGCGTATTTCACCACGAAGCTCACGAAGAGCACAAAGTTTTTGCAAGATAATAATGAATGATCTCTTTGTGCACATTGCGAATTTGTGGCGAAATTAAAAAAATGATTTTGCCTTATTCTTTGTGCTACTTCGTGTCCTTTGTGGTAAATGAAACGCCGTTGTATAAATGGAAATTGCCAATAATCAATAATAGTTTAATAATAAAAAATAAATGCGTGAACTATCGCTACATATTTTGGATGTCGTTGAAAACGGAATTACCGCCGGGGGTAATTGCATCTGGATCCAGGTGGAAGAAGACCATCAGACCGATCAGCTTAAAATCGTGATTCGCGACAACGGTCGCGGCATGCCGATTGAAAAACTGCAAAACATCAACGATCCCTTTGTAACGTCCCGCACCACGCGCAGAGTCGGCTTAGGGCTTTCGCTTTTAGCCGCTGCAGCCGAGCGCTGCGAGGGCACAATGCGCGTCGACACGGAGCCCGGCAAAGGAACCGAGGTTGAAGCCACCTTTCAACATAGCCATATCGACCGCGCCCCATTGGGCGATATGGCCGCCACCGTGACAACTCTCATCATTGGAAATCCGGGGATCGATTTCGTCTATTCACATCGAATCGATGGCGAGGAATTTAGTCTGGATACCCGTGAAATTCGCGCTGAGATGGAAGATCTATCACTGTCTGACCCGATCGTCATTCATCATTTAGCCGAATCGATCCGATCGTCGCTTAAAAAATTGACGTCAAATGAAAACGAACCTTAATTCTCAGGAGGTAACAGATGGCAAAGTTGACAATTGAAGATCTCAAAAAAATTAAGGAAAAAACTGCCAAGGAAACCTCGTTGCGAGATGGCCCCGCCAATATTAAAGTCACCGTGCATATGGGAACCTGCGGCATTGCGGCCGGTGCCCGCGATGTCATGAATGCCCTGATGGAAGAAATGGCAGAAGCCGATCGATCGGATATTCGGGTGGTTGCTTCCGGTTGCATGGGCATGTGCTCCAGTGAGCCCAATGTCACTATCGAAGTCGAAGACAGCGAACCCATTGTGTATCAACTCATGGATGCCAACAAAATGCGACAGGTTTTCAAGCGGCATGTTTTACTAGGTGAAGTCCAGACCGATTTTGCCCTGGCGAAGATGTAGATTCCGGCTGTCGCCAGGTTTAAAGTTCCGCGTTCTGGGTTCTGGGTTTTGAACATCTGAACCTTTGAACCCTGAACCTGAGGAAGATATTAATGAAAGTAGATGGAAAAGATCTCAGGACAATCTGGTTAAGCCCCGATGAAAAATCTGTTAAAATCATCGATCAGCGGTGCCTGCCCCATGAACTAGTGCTCATAGATCTGAGAACCGTGGATGATGCCGTCACCGCCATCAGAGACATGGCTGTTCGTGGCGCCCCACTGATTGGGGCCACCGGCGCTTACGGTGTTTATCTGGCCGCCTTGAACGCCCCCGGGCATCCGATTGAAGACAGCTACTGGATCACCGAATGCAATCGCCTCAAATCGGCTCGGCCCACGGCAGTCAATCTCGCCTGGGCGGTAGACAGGGTCCTGCAGGAGGTGTTGAAAGAAAAGCAAGCCGATAAGCGTATTGCCACCGCCAGAGATCAAGCCGCTTCGATTACCGAACAGGAAGTGGATCGCTGCAAAAAAATCGGCGAACACGGTCTACCATTGATCGAGGCAATCAGTCGGCACAAGCAGGGCCGGACGGTCAATGTGTTGACGCATTGCAATGCCGGCTGGCTGGCCTGTATCGAGCACGGTACCGCCACAGCTCCTATTTATGCTGCATTCGACCGTGGTATCGACCTGCATGTCTGGGTGGACGAAACCCGTCCGCTCAATCAAGGTAACCGCCTGACCGCCTGGGAATTAGGTAAACATGGTGTCAAGCACACCATCATTACCGACAATGCCGGTGGTTATCTAATGCAGCAGGGCAATGTGGATATCGTTATTGTCGGAACGGACCGCACGACTGCCACCGGAGATGTCGCCAACAAAATCGGAACGTATTTAAAGGCGCTGGCCGCCAAAGACAATAACATTCCTTTTTATGTGGCCCTGCCTTCCAGCACTTTCGATTGGGATCTCACAGATGGCGTCAAAGAAATCCCCATCGAAGAGCGGAACCCGGATGAAATCCGCTATGTGGAAGGACGGGCAAACAACAAAAATGAGCGCGTTCTCATTTGCCCGGCCGACAGCGCTGCCGCCAATTATGCATTCGATGTTACCCCCTCGCGGTTGGTCACCGGGTTTATAACCGAACGCGGCACCTGTGAGGCAACGCCGGAGGGTATTAGACAATTATTCCCTGAGCGATTCTAAAACTGGATTAAAATGTCCATATTTTTTCCGAGGGCGGTGTTATAATCCGATTCAAAATACTCGCGTACTAACGTGTACGCTCCGTTTTAGAATCGAATTAAGCCTACCCCTCGAAAAAAATCTGGGATTTTAATACCCGTTTTGTATATTAAAAAATAATCATGGTGCTCGCATTATAAGTTATGAGCCTTGACATTTGTCCAAACAGATTATTACATTCCGATCATGTTAACTGAGATAGAAAAGAGAATAATCGCGTCGATCCAGGAAGATATCGCTATTACCGAGCGGCCGTATCTTACCATATCTGAAAAGCTGGGCATATCCGAAACAGAGTTGCTAGATCGATTAAAAGATCTCAGCCAGCGCGGCGTTATTCGACGCTTCGGGGCCACCCTGCGGCATCAACGTGCCGGATTCAGCGCCAATGCAATGGTGGCCTGGATGGTTGATGAGGACCGTATCGAAGAAGTCGGACAAAAAATGGCATCTTTTGATCAGGTATCTCACTGTTATCGGCGCAATCCCACCGTGGACTGGCCGTATAACCTGTATACCATGGTTCACGCCGACAGCGAACAGGCCTGCCAGGAGACGGCACGTAAGATGTCCCGAGCCACTTCCGTTCAAGACTACACCCTGTTATTCAGCCGTGAAGAATTAAAAAAAACATCGATGGTGTACTTTCCCTCCGATGAAGAAAGTTAGAAACCGATTCCAAAACACCATCTTATGCCCGATGGCGGCGTTGTAAATCGGTTCAAAATGCTCGCGTACTAGCGTGTACGCTCCACTTTCGAACCGTTTTACGCCTTGCCCTCAGACATAATATGAAATTTTGGAACCGGTTTTACTATTTAAAAATCTTTGCGAAAGCGGATGGTGGGAATGGTCTCATCACATAGATGTAACATGGGCTCAAATTTCAAAACGAGCATCTATTTTGCAATTCATCTCCGCTATGATACACAAAATCTTTACTTGTTTCTGAAATATAATTTGCTTAAGAAACATCCATGACATGACGAAAGATGCGCCCCATATTTTGCTAATCAACCCGTGGATTCATGATTTCGCCGCCTATGATTTCTGGGCCAAACCGCTGGGCTTACTCGCCCTGGCCGGGTTGCTCAAATCCCATGGCGTGAAGATATCTTACATTGATTGCCTCGACCGGTTTCACCCGAAAGCAGCGCCCAGCGATCCGTTTGCACGGTGCGGCCGGGGACCCTATTTAAAATCACAAATTTCCCGACCGCACGGCCTCGAAGATGTTCAACGCCGCTTTTGCCGTTACGGTATTAAACCCGGCTGGCTTGCGGAAGACCTTCAGGCTATACCGCTACCGGACCTGATCCTGGTAACCTCTTTAATGACCTATTGGTATACCGGTATTCAGGAAACCATAGCCGTGGTGCGTGACATTTATCCGCAAACTCCCATTATATTAGGCGGCATTTACGCCAGTCTGTGTACCGATCATGCCCGTAAATACACCGGCGCTGATGACGTTGTCGCGGGTCCTGCCGAAGAAGCCGTCTTCGAAAGAATCACCCAACAAACGGGATACCGGACGACCGCACGTTTCGAACCGCAAAATCTCGATACATATCCATATCCCGCCTTTGATTTGCAGAACTGCGTCAATTACGTGCCCTTGTTGACATCGCGCGGCTGTCCGTTTAAATGCACCTACTGCGCTTCTCATTTTCTCAGTCCAACCCGAATGTGGCGCAGTCCAGATTCGGTCATTGAAGAAATTAAGTTCTGGCATCAGGCCCATCGGATCAGAGATTTTGTGCTATATGATGACGCTTTTTTAGTCGATACTGAACGACATGCATTGCCGCTTCTGGAAAAAATTATTCAGGCCGACCTCGGCCTTCGTTTTCACACCCCCAATGCCGTCCATATTCGCGGCCTTAACGCTGAGACGGCACGGCTATTGTACAGAGCCGGGTTTACAACCCTGCGCTTGGGCCTGGAAACAGCTGAATTCGACACGCGCGACGATATGGATCACAAGGTAACCCAAGCCGATTTCAAGGAAGCTGCCAGAAATTTGAAAACAGCCGGGTTTACAAAAAATCAGGTGGGCGCCTATTTACTGATGGGATTACCGGGACAGGATCTGGCCGACGTTAAGCACTCGATTCGAGCAGTTCGAAAGACAGGCATAACACCGATTTTAGCTTACTACTCACCGATTCCGCATACTGCGCTGTGGCCGGCTGCCCTGAGCGCATCGCGTTACGATCTGGCGGCCGACCCAATTTTTACAAACAACTCGATTCTTCCCTGCCGGTCTGAAGCATTTAACTGGAAAACTGTCAGCGCTTTAAAAGAACTTGCTTCTGGTTCGAAGACACAATAAAGTCCCTGTGTGTTTTCGCACTTCATGGTAAATGATAATTTTCAAACTAAAGGGAGCACATAATCGGCCACGAAAACACGAAATAAAATGAACATGGAATTGTAAATTTTTCGAGCTTTCCTACTTTCGTGCTTTTGTGGTACTTTTTTTAATCGTTTTTTTAATACGCGAATATCTAATAAAATGGAGAGACTAAAGATGATAGGGCTAAAGACTGTAGATTTGAAGACACAAAAAATCGAGACGCTTGTCGTACCGGTGTGCGCTGACAAAAAAATCCATGATGACCGAGCGATGAACGCCGTCATCCAAAAGGCTTTAAAATTGAAGGAATTTAAGGCCGATAAAGGGGATCGCGTTACGCTCTATGATGTCAAGGAACTCGGCGCCGAACGCGTTATCTGCGTTGGACTGGGGAAGCTAAAAAAAATCGCTCTCGATGTTTTACGCTCATTTTGTGGTTCAGCCGTCGACAACTGTATCCAATCCGGATTTGATACCATCTGGATCGCCGTGCCGGCCGCTGAAAAGCTTAAAATGAAATCACCGGATATGCTCGAAGCCATGATGGAAGGCGCCTGTCTGGGAAATCATATATTTGACAGATACAAAAAGGAAAAGAAAAAGAAACCGCTCAAACAAATTAACTTTTGTATCAAACCGCAGGCAGCGGGCAAACTGAGGACAATCGCACCCAGAGTTCGCACCGTTTGTGCCGGCACGATCCTGGCGCGCGAGTGGATTAGCATGCCTTCTAACGAAAAAACACCGGAACGCTTTACCCGCTCAATTGTCTCACAGGCCCGAAAATATGGTCTTAAAACCCGCGTGTTGCGTGCCAAAGAGCTAAAGCAGCATAAATTTGGCGCTTTGCTGGCGGTGGCAGCCGGCAGCCGCAGCAAACCCAGCCTGGTGATATTGGAGCATAAACCGCCCAACGCTACAAAAACCTTGGCTCTCGTCGGCAAAGGCGTTACTTTCGACTCCGGAGGTCTCAACATCAAGACCGGAAGCGGCATGGCCGGCATGAAAGCCGATATGTCGGGCGCCGCGGTGGTAGCCGCCACCCTCATCACCCAGGCCCGTCTTAAAAGTAAAACACACGTCATCGGCGCCATCCCTATCGTGGAGAATATGCCTTCGGGTGAGGCCACCCGGCCCGGCGACATCGTACGCAGCTATGCCGGCAAAACCATTGAAATCGGCAATACCGATGCTGAAGGTCGCCTGATTTTAATTGACGCCATGTCTTATGTTGTCAAAAAGCACAAACCCAAAATTATGATCGATTTGGCGACCCTGACCGGCGCCTGTGTCGTGGCCCTGGGAGAAAGAATCGCCGGGATTTTTACACCGGATGATCAGCTGGCGGATGCCATTCAGGCATCCGGAGAGAAAACCCATGAACGTTGCTGGCCCATGCCCCTGCCGGAGGATTATAAAGAGCTGCTCAAAAGTGATTTTGCCGATCTGAACAACATGCCCAGCTCGCGCTGGGGAGGAGCGATCACGGCCGCCTTGTTTTTATCAGAGTTTAGCGGCGATACCCGCTGGGCCCATATCGATATAGCCGGCCCGGCCTATAACAAAAAAGGCAATGCCTACTGCGGTCCCGGCGGCACCGGGTTTGGGGTGCGGTTGTTGTCTGACCTAATCCCAAAGCTATAATGTTGAGCGTTTCAAATTAAAAAAGCTTAATTTTTCGTTGGGGAGATAGACTTGATTGAATATGCTGAAGTGATAAGCGAAGGCGATGGAAGCGGCGATGAAATGGTGGTACGCTTCCGGTTGCCGTCCGGACTCGAGATTTTTGGTCTACCGACAAAGAATTTTTACGGCGGCCACTGGGATCTGGGGCCGACCTGGAATTATGCTGTTATGGCTGA
>JASFIV010000063.1:0-18678 GCA_050122475.1 Desulfobacterales bacterium
GTTTGCGAAAACCGCGCACTGTCTGAGCGCATTAGGGATCGTTGTAAAAGAACAGGGCCCGGTACGCTGTCGTGAATCGTAAAACAGACCCAATTTTCAGACAACCTATTGTTTTTATATCTTTTTACTGTTCTTTTGGTACGAGCCCTAATGCACTCAGACAGTGCGCGGTTTTCGCAGGCGATTATTCATGCAACATTTAAATCGAAAAACTCCCCGACCCCTCAATTAGTTCTTAATTTTATGCGGGTTTTTTGATACAAAATATTACACTGAAATGCGTCATTCTAATCGTTGGTGGATTCAGGCGGATCATTTCAGAGCCCTGATGGATGATGGTGGCATTATATCTGCCGTGCATTGCGATTTTCAAATGCATTTTAAGACGACCGGAAAAAGGAGTACGATGATGAACAACATGCACAAGCTCCTCGGAGCTGTGGTTATTCTTGCATGCTTGGTCACCGCTTCGGCCCAGGCCGGTGGACTTTATTTATACGAGCTCGGAATCCCCGAAGTCGGTCTGGCCGGTGCCGGCTGGACGGCGCGGGCCCAGGATGCGGCAACCGTCTTCACCAACCCGGCGGGCATGACCCGGCTCCAGGAATCGGAACTGCTGTTCGGTACCCAACCGCTCTATCTGCATGTGGATTTTTCCCCGGACTCAAAAACCACCACCACCGGAAAAGACGGTGACGCCAGTACCTGGCTGCCGGCCGGCGGTGTGTACTATGTCCATAATTTGAGTCCCAGGCTCAAAATCGGCGCCAGCGCGGTGGGTTACTTTGGTTTGGGACTGGATTACGAAGATGGCTGGGTGGGACGCTATTACGTCCAGGAAATCAAACTGCAGGCTGTGGGCGTGCAGCCGGCTGTGGCCTACCGGGTGACGGACTGGCTGTCGCTCGGTGCAGGAGTGGTGGCATTATACGGTGTGTTTGACGAAAAAGCTGCCGTAAACAACATCGGCCCGAATGAATCCGACGGCAAACTCGAGATCGAGGATGATGACCTGACCTACCAGGTGAACCTGGGGGTTTTGGTCGAGCCGCGCAAGGGCACGCGCTTTGGTCTGACATTTCTTTCGGAGGGCGATCTGGAATTCAAGGACCAACCCGATTTCAGCAATCTGGGCCCTGCCCTCGAAGCCCTGTTGCGGGCCAATGGCGTGCTGGATGCCGAGATCGAAGTTGAGTTTACCATGCCGCGGTCAGTTATGTTCAGCGCCTACCATGAGCTTGGTGACCGTCTGGCCCTTATGGGCAATTTGGGGTGGCAGGAGTGGTCGGAGTTCGGCCAGGTCGGTGTTTCCGTGACGTCTGAAAACACCTCAGATCTTACCTTTGACCGAAACTACAAGGATACCTGGCATGTTGCTCTGGGTGCCCAGTACCGGGTGACGCCGCCCTGGCTTCTGACGGCCGGCGTTTCCTACGACAGCTCCATGATGGACGACAAGGATCGAACCCCCGATCTGCCCCTGGGAGAGTCCTGGCGCTTCGGGCTGGGGGCGCGCTACGACTGGTCTGAAAAGCTGGCATTTGGCACGGGATACACGCTTCTTTGGTCGGGGGATCTGGACATGGATGTTAACCGGGGGCCCCTGGCAGGAAGAGTTTCGGGCACTTACGAGAACGTGTCGATGCATTTCATTAATTTTTTCGTGAATTGGAAATTTTAGTTGCCTAAGATCCTGACCCTTCGGCTAACAACGTCAAGATGGGTATCATAAGAATTTTGAGCAGACATCGCATGGTGCCGGTGCGAGCGAAATGACCGACAAATTCGCCCCGCCTCTGCGAGAAGTCGTATCATCCTCACTCAAGGTAGTATCCAAAGCAAAAAGCCGATAACCGCCCCTGCGTTCTGCCATTCCGTCAGATTTTTTCCCGATAGTTAGCAAAATCAAAACGTATCTCCTTGACACCTGCCGGATCAAGCCCTACCCTGTGGTACTCGATTTAAATCGACTGCTCTCCCTGAGCTCTAAGTACCGCGAAGAAGCGTCAATCATGCTAAAATTCGAAAAAATCTTAAAGTGACGAGGTGGAAATAATGCGTCAAATTTTCCTCAAGCTTTTGCGGGAACCCCTGTTTCATTTTCTGATACTGGGTGCGGGGTTATTTTTAATTTATTTTGCGATCAACGATTCTGCTCGTAATCCGGCTGATCGGATCGTCGTCGACGAAACACAGATACTACGACTGGCACAGCAGTTTCAACGCACCTGGTTGCGTCCGCCGACCCGCCAGGAGCTGCAGGCTCTGGTCGAAGACCACGTAAAGGAAGAGATCTTATACCGCGAGGCCCTGGCCCTGGGTCTTGATGAGGATGATCTCGTGATTCGTCGCCGATTGCGTCAGAAAATGGAATTTCTCAACGCAGATCTTACCGAGCTACAGTCACCAACGGACGCCCAACTTCAGCATTACCTGGTCACCAACCAGGACCGGTTCCGCCGGCCTGACCGTTTCAGTCTTCAACAGGTCTATTTGAACCCTGACAAGCGTCCAGACGACGTAAACCGGGAAGCAGTTGAGCTTCTGACAGCACTGAATGCGAACCCGGCACTTGGCGCTGCTCCCGGATCGCTTGGTGATGCAACCATGCTGCCGGCGCAACTTGACGGTGTGACACGGCGCGAGGTTGCCCATACATTTGGACCGGGGTTCGCAAAGGACCTCGCAGATATGCCTGTGGGCCGGTGGTCCGGGCCCTATGAATCGAGCTACGGGCTTCACCTGGTCCGCATAACGATGCGCAAGTCAGGCGGCCTGCCTGCCATGGCAGAGATCCGTCCGGTGCTCGAGCGCGAATGGCGCACCGAGAACAGCAAAGCGGCGAATGAACGTTTCTACAAGACGCTACGTGCGCGCTATGACGTTGAAATTCGCTTGCCGGTTGATTTAACCTCCAAAACCCTTGCGGTGCGCTGATGATGAAAACTTGGGTATATATAGGCGTAATACTTGTTCTCACCCTGGGTACGATTGACATCGTCCGGGCCCATGAAGTCCGGCCGGGATACCTTCAGATAAAACAGGTTGATGCAATAAATTACAATCTTCTGTGGAAGGTTCCAGCCAAGGGCGATCAACGCTTGGGGCTTTATGTTCGCCTTCCCGGGAACTGTCGAAACAGTGAGGCGTCGTCGCGTTTTGCCGGCGGTGCTTATATCGAGCGCTGGCAGGCGACCTGCGAAGGCGGACTCGATGACGGCACTATCGTCATCGAGGGCCTTGAAGCGACGCGCACCGACGTGCTGGCCCGGGTGGAGCATAGCAGCGGTCAGACGCAGACGGTCCGCCTTACGCCGTCCCAGCCCGAACTCAAAGTGACGAAAACTGCCGGATCTGCTGCCGTGGTGCGCACTTATTTCAAACTGGGTGTGGAGCACATCCTGCTGGGATTTGATCACCTGTTGTTCGTGCTGGCCCTGCTGTTGCTGGTCGAGGGCTGGCGGCGCCTGGTGGCAACCATCACCGCGTTTACCGCGGCCCACAGCCTGACGCTGGCGGCAGCCACTTTGGGCTGGTTGCAGGTGCCCCAGGCGCCCGTGGAAGCCGTTATTGCCCTCAGCATCATGTTTGTCGCTGTTGAAGTCTTGCACCGTTACCGGGGTCGAACGGGAATCGCCACCCGTAAACCATGGATTGTGGCGTTTACGTTCGGTTTATTACACGGCCTGGGGTTTGCCGGCGCCTTGCAGGCGGTTGGCCTGCCGGACCATGCCATCCCGCTTGCCCTGGCCTTTTTTAATGTGGGTGTCGAAGCCGGACAGCTGCTGTTCGTGGCCGCCGTGTTTTTGCTTTTTACGGCGGCTAAGCAACTGGTGAGTAGGCTTACGACTACTGCCGGGCGCACATTTTGGACCGGGGCGGTGATGACCCGAGCCACGTCTTATTTGATCGGCACACTTGCTGCCTTCTGGCTGATTGAAAGAACTTACGGATTTTTTGTTTGATGGCGAACATCGATCAATTCAGAAATATTCAATCAAACTACACATGATCGTGGAAAATTAAAGGAGACAGAACATGAGACCAAAAATGAATCTAACAATTCGACCGCAGCTGGCAATCCTAATCCTTTGCGCAATAGCAGCTCTCGGATTAGCTTATCCGGCTTTCACGGCCGATACCGTGGGCCTGCCGGCTCCGACGGATACCGCTCAGGGTGCGTTTCCCTCGCAGAAACACTTTTCGCCCTACGCCGGACGCAACTTTCCAATCCAGGTTTTCTGGGGCGACACTCACCTGCACACCGGGATGTCGATGGACGCCGGCGCATTCGGCGCGCGGCTGAGCCCTGAAGATGCCTATCGCTTCGCCCGTGGCGAAGAGCTGACCTCTTCGACGGGCCTCAGGGTGAAGCTCGACCGGCCCCTCGACTTTTTGGTGGTTGCCGACCACTCCGACAACATGGGATTCTTTCCGCGCCTGTTTGCGGGTGATCCGGACTTCCTCTCAGACCCAACCGGTAAGAAGTGGTACGAAATGATCCAGGCCGGTGGACAGGAGGGCGTCAAAGCGGCCGCAGAGATCATTATCGCCTTCTCCCAGGGCACCTTCCCCGAGAAGCTGAAATCGCTTCCCGGCAGCCCGGCCTATCGCTCCGCCTGGGAGAAGACCATCGCAGCGGCCGAAAAGTACAACGAGCCGGGCCGCTTTACCGCCTTCATCGGCTACGAGTGGACTTCCAACACCGGCGGCAACAACCTGCATAGGGTGGTGATATATCGTGACGGGGCCGATAAGGCCGAGCGCATGGAACCCTACACGACCATCAAGCCCCTGGGCAGCGACAACCCCCACGATCTTTGGAAGTGGCTGAATGACTATCAGAACAAGACCGGTGGCCGGGTGCTTGCCATCGCGCACAACGGTAACCTGAGCAACGGGATCATGTTTCCGATTGTGGAGTCGTTCACCGGCAAACCGGTGGATCTGGAGTACGCGCGGACCCGGGCCAAATGGGAGCCGCTCTACGAGGTCACCCAAATCAAGGGCGACGGCGAGGCCCACCCCTTTCTGTCGCCCAACGACGAGTTTGCCGACTATGAGACCTGGGACCAGGGCAACCTCGATCTTAGCGCCAAAAAGAAAAATGACATGCTCCAGTACGAGTATGCCCGCAGCGCCCTGCAGATCGGCCTGCAGCTCGAAGAAAAGCTCGGCATCAATCCTTACAAATTCGGATTGATCGGTTCCACCGATAGCCACACGGGGCTGGCCACGGCCGGGGAGGATAATTTTTTCGGCAAGCACTCGGGTTCGGAGCCGGGGCCAAAGCGCTGGGAGCATCCCATGGCCGAGACGCCGGGCGGCAGGTACGAGGGCTGGTCCATGGTTTCATCAGGTTATGCTGCGGTGTGGGCCAAAGAGAACACCCGTGCTGCAATCTTCGATGCCATGATGCGCAAAGAGACCTATGCCACCACCGGACCGCGAATCATCGTCCGCTTTTTCGGAGGCTGGGATTTCACCGATGAAGACGCGAGGAACCGGCTTCCGGCCTATGTCGGCTACACCAAGGGCGTTCCCATGGGCGGCGACCTGCCCCTGGTTTCTGATGGCAAAGCACCGACCTTCCTCGTTGGGGCGCTGAAGGATTCTCTCAGCGGCAACCTCGATCGCATCCAGATCGTCAAGGGCTGGCTGGATGCCGGCGGTAAGCGTCATGAGAAAGTCTACGACGTGGTCTGGGCGGGTGATCGCAAACCGGATTCGAAGGGCAAGCTGCCACCGGTAGGTAACACCGTGGATGTCGCCAACGCCACCTGGACCAACACCATCGGGGCGCCCGAGCTGATCACTGTTTGGAAGGACCCGGACTTTGATCCCAAACAAAGGGCTTTTTACTATGCCCGCGTTATCGAGATACCGACCCCGCGCTGGACCGCTTACGAGGCCAAGCGCTATGGAATCAAAATGCCCCCGGAGGTGCCCATGATCACCCAGGAACGGGCTTACACCTCGCCGATCTGGTATACACCGGAAGGGTAGCAACGATTACCTTTTTAGAGAAGTTGGGAATTGCAGACCTTTTAAGGACAGAACTGATCTCAGTCTCGTTTTGAGGTGGAAAAGCATGCGTAAAGTAGGACCAATAGCCTTTCTGGCTTTTTTTTCAGCGGTGATTTCTGCCCAGGCGGCGGACATCATGAAGGCCTTTCCACCTGCCGAGAAGGGAATGGTTCGATATATCCTTAAGCTACCGGGGCTGGAGGATGAATCCACTGCCAGGGTGGAGCTGATTGTCGGCAAAACGGTTCAGGTTGACGAAGCCAATACGTATTTTTTTGCCGGCAGAATCGAAAAGCAAAGCATCAAAGGCTGGGGATATACCCGCTATTTGGTCAGAAAGATCGGCCCAATGGCCGGCACCCTTATGGGCGTCGATCCGAACGCACCCAAGGTCGACCGGTTAATTACGCTTGGCGGCGATCCCTATCTCATCCGGTACAACAGCCGTATGCCCGTTGTGGTGTATGTGCCGGAAGGCGTTGAGGTACGCTATCGCATATGGACTGCCGGAACCGAGATAAAAACCTTGCAAGAGGAATGAAAGACGGCTTCCAGGGACGGCAATTGGCGCTGGAGCGTCCACGGCCATAAAATTTGATTTTTGAACGCAACCATGGTTTCAAGTCGTAGGAGAATTCAATATGCAAATAGCAAACAATTCCGGAAAGTGGTGCAGAATGGCCGCGCTGCGATGGCTGGTATTGACCTTTGCCTGCGCCATTATGGTAAACGTGGCCGTGGTCCGGGCGCAGGATGCGGCGGGTATCAGCGCCGACGTTCTCAAAGGGCGCCCCTATTCGCCGTATGCCGACCGGACTTTTCCGACCGAGGTCTATTTCGGCGACACCCATGTGCATACCAGCCTTTCGGCGGATGCCGGCGGCGGAGGCACGCGGCTGAAGCCGCGCGATGCTTACCGCTTCGCCCGCGGCGAGCAGGTGACGTCCAACACAGGTCAGCCGGTGAAGCTCGCACGCCCATACGATTTCTACATGATTACCGACCATTCCGACGGGATGGGGGCGATCAACGACATCATCTCGGGCGCGCCCAACATCCTGGCCGATGAAAGCGGGCGCAAGTTTCACGAGGCCTTTGCCAAGGGGGGCCAGGAGGCGGCCAAAGCTGCCTTTGAGCTGGTGCGGCAGTTTTCGCAAGGCGAGATCCCGCCGGCGCTCAATTACCAGCCGGGCAACCCGGCCTATAAACGAGTCTGGGACGATATCATTCAGGCTGCTGAGGAGTTTAATGAGCCCGGCCGTTTCACGACCTTCATTGCTTTCGAGTGGACCTCGCTGGTCAAAGGCAACAACCTCCACCGCAATGTCATTTTCCGCGACGGTGCGGAACGGGTGCGTCAGGTGCTACCCTACACCACGATGCCCCCCGTCGGCAGTCCCAATCCCCGCGACCTCTGGGCCTGGATGCAGAACTACGAAAACGCGACCGGTGGAGATGTGATGGCCATTCCGCACAACGGGAACCTTTCGAACGGCATGATGTTCGCGCTGCAGGACGATTTCGGCGGCGGCGCGAGCTACGATAGTACCTATGCCGAAGCTCGCCAGAAATGGGAGCGACTCTACGAAGTCACGCAGCTCAAAGGCGACGGTGAGGCGCACCCCTTGCTATCGCCCGAAGACGAATTCGCCGATTATGAGACCTGGGACTGGGGCAACCTGGACCTCAGCGTGGCAAAAACAGGCCAGATGCTGCCGGGCGAATATGCCCGATCCGGCCTCCAGCGCGGCCTCCAGCTCGAAGCTGAGCTCGGGGTCAACCCTTTCAAATTCGGCCTCATCGGCGCAACCGACACCCACAACGGGCTCAGCACAGTCAATGACGATAACTTCTTTGGAAAATTTGCTTCCTATGAGCCGAAACCGGAGCGCGCGACCCATATCGCCAAGTCCAATCCCGACCTCGGCATCAGCTACGCATCCTGGAAATACTCGTCCGCCGGTGTGACCGCGGTCTGGGCGGTCGAGAACACCCGCACCGCGCTCTTCGATGCGATGGAGCGCCGCGAGACCTATGCAACCACCGGACCGCGCATGCGGGTGCGCTTTTTCGGCGGCTGGGGTTTCCAGAAAGCCGACGCTTTGCGCCGTGATCTGGCACTCGTGGGCTATACGAAGGGCGTGCCCATGGGCGCCGACCTGCCGCGCCGTGAAAGCGACGGCGCACCGAGCTTCCTGGTCTATGCACTCCGCGATCCCATGAGCGCCAATCTCGACCGCATTCAAATCATCAAGGGTTGGCTGGAGGCCGATGGCAAGCCGCGCGAAAAGGTCTACGAGGTCGCCTGGTCCGATGGTCGCAAGCCGGATGCCAAAGGCAAACTGCCGCCTGTTGGCGACACGGTCGATCTTTCGATCCCCAGCTGGACCAACACTATCGGTGCCTCTGAGCTTGGTGCGGTCTGGACCGATCCAGACTTCGATCCGTCGTTGCGCGCTTTCTACTATGCCAGAGTCATCGAAATCCCGACCCCCCGTTGGACGGCTTACGACCGGGTGAAGTTCGGGGTGAACCTGTCGCCCGAGATCCCGCTAAAGACCCAGGAGCGGGCCTACACCTCGCCGATCTGGTATACACCCGGGAGCTAATACCCGGGGGATTCAGCTGAATCTGCGAAACTGAATTGAACCAGGGCCAGATCGAGCTATCCTAAATATTCTGCTGAGGGTTTTTGTTTTCATCAAATTTTTTGCAAGTACGACTTGACATAGCGAATTTTTGAATTAATTAAGCTTAAGACTAACCTTTCTGGCTATCCATCCGCCAAGTAATGGTTACATCTGCTGAAATCACCTGTGGGTCCAATCTCTACCATTTATTAGCTATCTACTTGCCATATACAGTCTCTTTTCAGTCACAAGTAGATAAGAAATTAGACGGACAGACTTCAAACCGGTCGGTGTTTCGGATCGGGCAACGAATATCAGCATGTCACAGACAAGCCTTGAAAGGAGGCAAACAATGGGATTATTTGATTTTGTCAAGAACATCGGTCAAAAACTTTTTGGCAGTGAAGACGAAGCGGCCGAGAAAATCAAGGAGAACATTGAAGCCGCCAATCCCGGCATCAGCAATCTTGATGTCCGCTACGATAACGGTGTCGTCGAACTGTCCGGGAATGCAGAAAGTGCGGAGGCCCTTGAAAAAGCCGTTTTGATGGCCGGCAATGTTCAGGGGGTATCGGAGGTCAAGGCCGATGCCGTCAGCGCTCCGCCGCAGCAGGCAGAGGTAGAGTACTATACCATTCAGAAGGGCGATACCCTGTCAGCCATTGCCAAGCGCTATTACGGAAATGCCAATGATTATCCTCGGATTTTCGAAGCCAACCGGGAGGTCATCAAGGATGCTGATTTAATCTATCCCGGGCAGAAAATCCGCATCCCGGCGGCCTAGCCGTCGGGGTGAAGTGAGAAGTTGCCGGCCCGGCCGCACGGGTGAGATCACACTTTTTGGCTGCTGCCGGAGGAAGAAAATCCTGTGTGTCTTGCCATCGCTGAACGCACGCCAGATTTGATGGTTAAGACATTTATACTCAACCCTGCGGGTTGATTAACGCGAGGAGGAAATCATGAGTCCATCTGATATTATCAGCACCCCTTTAAAATATTTAGACAAAGCGGTAAACAGTCTGCGCGACCTCGGTTTGCTGCCCGAAAAGCCCGATGAGGCCCCCATCGTTGCTTTGATCGAACAGATCAGCGACCTGGACGAGGAAAAAGCCGTGGCCATCGCCCGCACGCTCGGCTACACCACCGTGTTCAACGAGGTTGTGCGGGAGCAGATCACACAGATGAAAGTGGGCGAGCGTTACGAAAAAATCACGGGCGCTTTCAACAGTATCCGTGATGATGCCAAGTCGATGGTCGATCAGCTTGAGGACGGGAAGATATCCACCATGGAGAAGCTTCAAAACCTCTGGATGAAGGTCACCCGGGGGGACATCCCCGATCGTTTCCGAAAAATCAAGGACACCTATCTTGACGTAACCGGTGACACCAAGGATCAGATCGGTCGCGAGGAAAAGATTCTTGAGTCTTACAAGGATTTCCGCGGCGCCTTAAAGGAGGCCCAGGTGATGGCTTTTCAGCTTCTGAAAAAGGCCGAAGCCTCGGTTGAAGGAGCCAAGGGGCGCCTGGAGGAGGCATCCAAAGCCCTGGAGGGTTACGCCGGCGAGGACCGGGAGCAGTTGGCCCGTCTAGAGCTGGCGCGGGATCAGCGCCTGCGCGAACTTCAGGATGAAGACAAGCGTTATCAGATCGCCAAGGACCTGGCCGAGAACCTGTCGGTCAGCTACAATACCACCGAAGTGGTGATGGCGCGTCTGATGCAGTCTACCGAAGTCAAAGAGCGGGTTTATTCTCAGGCGGTGTCGTTTTTCGGGACCAACGAAACCGTATTCACAGCCCTGAACGCATCGTTCACCAGCCTTCAGGGACTGCACGAAAGCACCCGAACACTGGAGGCCATGAAAGAAGGGGTCAGTCAAAGCCTGGAGACCATTGCGGAAGTGGGCGACAAGGTTCAGGAAGATGCCTTGCGGGCCGGCTACGGCCCGAACATCAAGGCCGAATCGGTCAAAAAGCTGGTCGATGCGGTTGTCAATTTCCAGGAGAAATCCCGCTCTCTGATCACTGAAATGCGGGATCTGGCAACACGCAACGAGCAGGAGATCAGCATGGCCGTTGAAGACGGTAAACGGCGGATGACCGAACTGACCAAGGGAGGCATAGCGACGGCAAATGGCTGAAGAACCGCAATCCCGTGAAATTGATTTTTCCGAATTGATGCTGGCCATGGACGTGGTCGACACGCTGCGGCACGAGCGTTCGCTGGTCGAACGCGAGCTTCAATCCGAAGACCGGGAAGGGGAGCTGATTGCCAAGCTGCGCAAGATCTACGCCGATCAGGGCCTGGAAGTCAGCGACGAGGTAATCGCACAGGGTGTGCGGGCCATGCGGGAGGAGCGCTTCGCCTACCAGCCGCCCAAGGCCGGATTGAAAACGACGCTGGCGCGGATTTATGTGAACCGTGGTCGCTGGGCGAGGCGGACGGCGATCCTAATCCTTGCGCTGGTGGCATTATGGGTCGGATACCGCTATCTGGTGGTCATGCCGGCCGAGCGCGGGCGGGTCCGGCTGGCCAGCGAGCTCAACAACCAGGCCGCCGAGCAGCAGGAACAGGCGAAAGCCTTGCGCGGCCGTATTACGGCCGCCAACAGCGAACTGGAAACCGCCCTGCAATCCGTACCGCAGTCGGTGGTAGCGCCGGTAAACCGTCTGGCCGATCAGGCGCGGCAGGCACTGGCCTCGGTCACGCGCCAAATGGATGCTTTTGAGAAGCTTCCGCCGCTTGAAAATATTGACGCCGACAATGCCGAAGCCCGGTCCGAAGCTGCCCGGAAGCAATTGGACGAGCGCAAAAATCTTCTCGACGGGGCGCAAAATGACCTTGCCGGCGCCCAGACCGCTGTTGCGTCGATACGGGAATTCAAAGGCGGTTTTCAGGACCTCGATTCGCTGCGTGCCGATGCGCTCAAAGAGGCCCGCGAGCGCGGCATACCGGAAAAGATCGAAGCACTTTACAATAATGCTGTTTCCGCCCTGCAGGCCGGCGACCTGGAAACAGCCCGCACAGCGCGGCAGGCGCTGGTTTTTACCCGCGACATGCTGCGGCAGGAATATACCCTGCAGATCGTTTCGCGCCCGGGAACTCCCAGCGGGGTCTGGCGCTATCCGGTCGGCAGTCAAACTGCGCGCAATTACTATCTGATTGTCGAAGCTGTCACACCGAGCGGACAGCGACTCAAACTGCCGATTACCTCCGAGGAGGACGGCAAAGTCCGGGTGGCCAGCGAATGGGGGCTGCGGGTCGATCAGCGGGTCTACGAGCAGGTCCGACAGGACAAGATGGACGACGGGATCGTGAACCGTAAAATCGTGGGTGCCAAAAAACGCGGATATCTCACGCCGGATTACAGGGTGTCCACCACGGGCGCTACGATTACGGAGTGGTAGGGGGAGATGAAGCCATGATGCACGGAAGAGACCAACTGGCAATTATCGACCAACACATCACGATTGCCCGCAGAGACATGGAGACCAGTAACAGCCGACTGGAAACTGCAAATCAGCAACTGGTCGCTGTGCGCAATCAGCTGGCCCAGGAATATCGACGTTTGGCCGAGTTTCGGCTGGACGAGCTGGCTGCCGGCAAGCTGATCACCCAGATGGATGAAACCGATCGCACGGTGCTAAAGCTGCTGGAAAGACGCTCGCAAGCGCTGGCCCAGCTGGAACGGGAAATCGAACAGTCTCAGGCAACGCAAGCCGAACTCGAGCAGGAGCGTTCCCGGGTGGCTCGGCGGCGGGATGAGCTGTTAAAACAAATCGATGAGGCTGCGGCCGAGATCAAAGAGCAGCTCGGCCGACAGGAGGCCTATCGCAAACTCGAAGAAAAAGCGGCAGAAGAAAGCAGCCGCGCCGAGCGTGCTCAAAAGAAGGCGGCCCAGGCCGAAGCCGACCGTGAGGAGAAAGGCAAGCCTTACCGGGAAGATCCATTGTTCATGTACCTGTGGAAGCGCCGGTATCTCACACCAGATTACAGCGGTGGCGGTTTAACCCGGATGCTGGACGGGTGGGTCGCCAAGATGATCAACTACGCGGACGCCCACAGCAATTATTACATGTTGACAGAGCTGCCGGTGCGCTTGCGCGAGCACGCCGACCGCCAGGAAAGGTTGGCGGCGCAGGCAGTCCAAAAACTGCGCGAGATGGAAGCAACGGCCCTGAAGGTTGAACCGATTACCAAGGACAAGGAGTTGCTGCAGTCCGTACAGAAATCTTTGCAGGAATCCGAGTCCCGCATCGAGGAAGAAGAAAATCGCCACGCGTCGCTGCTTGAACAGCGCTCGGCCCATGCCTCCGGCTCCGATGAGCTGTCGCGCCAAGCCATCGAGTTGCAGGTTTCGGAAATTAAAAATGACTCTCTGACCAACCTTTACATGCAGGCCAAAATGACGAACAATCCCGATGACGACGTGATCGTCAGCCGAATTCGGGAGTTGCAGGAGGAAGAAGAGGGGCTTCTTGCTGAAATTCAGAACCTGCAGTCGCAAATTCATCAACAGCAAAAAAACTATCGGGAAATCGACGAGCTTCGGCGGCGGTTCAGAAGGCGAAGCTACGACTCCGATCATTCCGTTTTTCCCGGCGGCTTCCAACTGGCGGCGCTGCTCAGCCTGCTGATGTCCGGCAGGGCTTCGGGGGGCGACGTGTGGGACCGCATCGACCGGGAGCAGCAATTCCGCAGACCACGAACGCCGGTTGATTTCGGCGGCGGCGTTTTTCCCGGTGGTTTCGGCGGCGGTATGGGTGGTGGCGGCATGGGTGGTGGCGGTTTTCGCACCGGCGGCAGTTTTTGATGCGCCATGCTTCACTATTTCCTTAGTCTGCTTATCTCGTGAAGACCGATTCGATGGATTGAAGAAATCGATCCGCTTGCTATGATGTTTCACCAGTACTCGGATGTGAGCCAACCAGGCAGCAATCTCCGATAACCATAAGCAAAAGGGGGGTAGATATGTTCAATATGAGTGATTTGCTCGGTGCGTTCATGCAATCGGGAATGACGCAATCGACAAACCAGCGGATGAGAAACGCGCTGTCTGCGGGCGGCAAGGCGCCGGACAGCCTGCTGGCCGGACTTTTTGGCAGTTCTTCCGGTGGGCTGGATGATGCCCTCTCGAAGATCCTCGGCGGAAGCGGCGGTATCGGTAATATTCTCGGCAATGTTCTTGAAGACGCCGGGCGGGCGGTGGGGGGGAAACGCAACTTGGCCGTTGGCGGAATCGGCGCCCTGGCCGGTGCACTGCTCGGCGGCGGCGGGCGCTCATTTGGCGGTGCCCTTGGCGGGGGCGTTATGGCCCTACTCGGCGCGATGGCCTTTTCGGCCTTGAAACAAAGCGGCCAGCAGGATGTCGAGGTGCCGCTGGGACTGCAAGAAACGAAAACGCCCGCAGAGCAAGAAAAGCTGGAACGCGAAGCCGCTTTGATTCTTCAGGCCATGATCAATGCTGCCAAGGCCGACGGGCAGATCGACCAGGCCGAAGTGGATCGGATCGTCGGCAGGACTGGTGAGATGGGAATCGACAGAGAAGCACAGGAATTTTTGATCGCCGAGATGCGCAAACCGATGGACACCGATGCCCTGGTCAATGCGGCTGCCGGCCTTCCTGGACTGGGTGCCCAGCTTTATGCCGCATCTCTTTTGGCCATAGAGGTCGACACAGCGGCCGAGAGGGCCTACCTGAATCGCTTCGGGGAACGTCTCGGCCTGAATCCGTCCACCCTATCGGCGCTGGAAAATACCGTGGGTATGCAAAATGGCTGAACGAATTTCGTACAAGGAGATCTCTTGTGGCTAAATTATTCGAAAGTAGGACTGAAAAGCCGGCACGCCCAGGAGAACTGCTGCGCAAGGGACGCTCACCGTTCAGCGCCAAGTCTGTGTGGCTCGCCGCGGGTCTTTTCATCGGCAGCGCCGGCGCCATGCTGTCAGGACCGGCCACGGGCACCATAGCGTCATGGTTTCACAGTCTGTCAGCAAGCGTGATGCCCCTCGCCGGGAGCTATCTCGCCGGTTTTTTCATCGGTTGGGGTGCCCGGCGCACGATAAAACTGACATCGATTATCGCCGGTATCGCCCTGGCGGTTATCGGGCTGTTCGTCTCGTGGGGCTGGGACGGATCTATGGCTCAATCATGGGTGAATTCAGCTACCGCATGGGTCGATGAAAGCGTGGAGGGCGCGGGACGCTATCTCGTTTCACTGTTGCCGTCCGCCGCCGCGGCCGGAGCCGGCGGCGTCCTCGGTTTTAGACGAAAATAGCCGGTTGTCAATGTCATTTATTAATAAGCCTCGGTTCACGGAATTTCTATCGCGGAATTAGAGGAGAAAAACCATGTTCATACCGCTGAGTGACGACAATTCCGACCGGCGAATCCGGCCGGTGGTCAACTACACCCTGATCGCGATCAATTTGCTCGTGTTCTTTTTTCTTCAGGGCATGGGGCAGAACTACCAATTCACACATGCGTTCTCCACCGTACCCCAGGAGATTCTCACCGGCCAAGACATCGTCACCGAGGAGCGGATCGTCGCCGATCCGGAATCAGGCACGCAGGTGCGGATTCCCGGGCTGCAAAGAACACCGCTGTCGGTGTACCTGACGCTGATCTTTTCCATGTTTATGCACGGCGGCATCATGCACCTGCTGGGCAACATGCTCTACCTGCACATTTTTGGAGATAACATCGAGAACCTTCTGGGGCATCTGCGGTACATGGCTTTCTATCTATGCTGCGGCGTTCTGGCGTCGCTGGCGCATGTTTTCACCAGCGCCGCCCTGGGCGCAAATCTCCTCATACCCAGCCTGGGGGCTTCCGGGGCGATATCCGGCGTTCTGGGAGGATACCTGCTATTGTTTCCCAAACGGCGCGTGAAGGTACTGGTTTTGCGCTCCGTCATTCAGCTGCCGGCCCTGATGGCCATCGGTGTGTGGTTTCTTTTTCAGCTCATCAGCAGTCTCGGCATGTTTTCCGGTGGCTCCGGCGGCGGCGTTGCTTATGGAGCCCACATTGGCGGCTTCATTGCCGGACTACTGATGATCAAACTGTTCACCATTAGACGTAAGCTCGCAACGCGACCCGGTTAAATCAGGCCTCTATGAGGTGACTCCCGGAGACAAAGCTGGGTCCAGGCCGGCTCCAAAGAAGACAACCGCTTCTCCGGCAGCACGGGTTGTAACCGCATGACCGGCGGATTCGAAGCCAGAGGAAAAACAATCATATTCGGCCAGATGGCCACAACCCGGATGGCGTGCCCCAACATGGCATTTGAGCAAGACTTTCTGACGGCCCTCACGGGTAAGAAATTGACGTACACCATAGGTAAAGGCAATTTATTGCTGACGGACGGTAAAGACATATTGATGGAATTCAAAAAGACAGATTAATGAACTTATTAACTGAAAGGAGGCATCATGAAAAAGTATCTGACGTTTACCACACTTTGCGTGGCCCTGATCATGGTAATTGCCATGCCGGCGGTTGTATCTTCCGCCCGGGCTGCGGATAAACCCAACATCCTGGTCATCTGGGGCGATGACATCGGCCAGAGCAACATCAGCGCTTACACCAGAGGTCTGGTGGGCTATAAGACGCCCAACATCGACCGCATCGCCAAAGAGGGCATCCTTTTCACCGACTATTACGGCGAGCAGTCCTGCACCGCAGGCCGCGCCTCCTTCATGCTGGGCCAGAGCGTGTTTCGCACGGGGCTTTCGAAGGTCGGGCTGCCCGGTGCCAAAGAAGGCATCAACGTGCTGGACCCCACCATCGCCGTGCTGCTCAAAGACCAGGGCTACGCCACCGGTCAATTCGGCAAAAATCACTTCGGTGACCGCGATGAGCACCTGCCCACCAATCACGGCTTCGACGAGTTTTTCGGCAACCTCTATCATCTTAATGCCGAGGAAGAGCCCGAGAACGAGGACTACCCGGGCGACATGGTGCTGGCCGACGGCAAAACAACCTTCCGCGAGAAGTTCGGCCCGAGGGGCGTGATCCATTCCTGGGCCCAGGCGGACGGCAAGCAGAAAATCGAAGATACCGGGCCGCTGACCAAAAAACGCATGGAAACCGTTGATGATGAGACCTCAGACCGTGCGATTGCCTTCATCAAAGAGCAGCATGCGGCCGGCAAGCCCTGGTTCGTGTGGTGGAACGGCACCCGCATGCACTTCCGCACCCACGTTAAAGATGAGTTGCGCGGCATCTCCGGACAGGATGAATACGCCGACGGTATGGTCGAGCATGACATGCATATCGGCAAGTTCCTCAAGCTGCTCGACGAGCTGGGCATTGCCGACAACACCATTGTTCATTATTCGACCGACAACGGCCCGCACTACAACACCTGGCCCGATGCGGCCGCCACCCCCTTCCGCGGCGAGAAGAACACCAACTGGGAAGGCGGCTGGCGGGTGCCCTGCGCGGTGCGCTGGCCCGGTGTGATCAAGCCGGGCTCGGTCAGCAACGGCGTCGTGCATCACATGGACTGGATGCCCACCTTCCTGGCTGCAGCTGGCAAAAAGGACCTCAAAGAGGATCTGCTCGACGGTTACAGCTCCAAGGCTCTCGGACGCAATTACAAAATCCATCTGGACGGATACGACCTCAGCGAGCACCTCAAGGACCCGGAGAACGTCGCCAGCCCGCGCAAGGAAATTTTTTACTTCTCCGATGACGGCGACCTGACCGCCCTGCGCTATGAAGACTGGAAGCTGATCTTCATGGAGCAGAAGTCGCCGGGCACCTTCCGAGTCTGGATGGAGCCCTTCGTCCCGCTGCGGGTTCCTTTGATTTTTAATCTGCGCCGCGACCCTTACGAGCGGGCCACCATTACCTCCAACACCTATTTTGATTGGTTGCTGGATCGCGCTTTTCTGCTGGTGCCGGCCCAGGCCTTTGTGGGCAATTTCCTGGCCACCTTTAAGGAATACCCGCCGCGCATGAAGGCCGCCAGTTTCAGCCTGGACCAGGTGATGGAAAAGATGACCAGTCCGGCGGGGACTCAATAATCGTTGCAACAAATCAGCGCGCGGGGTCGGCCTTGCCGGGCCGCGCCCCGCGCCGCATTTTAAATAACGGCTGAAGGAGAAAGATATGCGACGTTATCTGTTGATGTTCATCACGCTGAGCGCCGCACTGGTGCTGGCATCGCTTGCAGCGGCGGCCGATCCGCTGCCTTCCTGGAACGAAGGGCAAGCCAAGCGTGCCATCGTCGACTTCGTGAAGCGTGTCACTGTAGACGGCAGCGCTGATTTTGTGCCGCCGGCCGAGCGCATCGCCGTCTTCGACAACGACGGCACACTGTGGGTCGAAAAACCAATGTATGTTCAGCTGGCTTTCGCCCTCGATCGGGTCAAAGCACTGGCGCCGCAGCACCCTGAATGGAAGGGCAAACAGCCCTTTAAGGCGGCCCTTGAAGGCGACTTGAAAGCCGTCGCTGCCGGGGGCGAGCACGCGCTGCTGGAACTGATCATGGCAACGCATGCCGGCATGACGACCGACGAGTTCGCCCGTGTGGTGACGGACTGGCTCGCAACGGAAAAACATCCGCGCTTCAACCGGCCTTACACCGACCTCATCTACCAACCCATGCTCGAACTGCTGAAATACCTGAGAGTGAACGGGTTTAAGACCTATATCGTTTCCGGCGGCGGCATCGAGTTTATGCGCCCCTGGACCGAAAAGGTTTATGGCATTCCGCCCGAGCAGGTCGTCGGCAGCAGCATCAAGACCCGCTTCGAACTGCGTGAAGGCAAACCTGTGTTGATGCGGCTGCCGGAAATCCATTTTATCGACGACAAGGCGGGCAAACCCGTCGGCATTCACATGCACATCGGCCGGCGGCCCATCGCCGCCTTCGGCAATTCCGACGGCGATCTGCAAATGATCCAATGGACCACTGCCGGGTCCGGGGCGCGCTTTGGACTCATCGTCCATCACACCGATGCCGAGCGCGAATATGCCTACGATCGTAAGTCTTCCGTTGGTCGTCTCGACAAAGC
>JASFIV010000064.1:0-18385 GCA_050122475.1 Desulfobacterales bacterium
AGCTGTTCTTCACCCACATGGGTGTCTGGGACAAGATCGAACGCAACGCTATGGGCTACAACGACGCTGCGGCCGCTTTCGGCAACAAACAGCTGGATGCCTTCTGGCTGTTTACCGCCTTTCCGAGCGGGGCGGTCATCATGGCAGCCCAGACCAATGACATCGAACTGGTCAACCTTGACAAGGACGCCGAAGCTTCCGGGTTCTACAAAAAGTATCCGTATTTCGGCAAGCTGGCGGTTCCGGCCGGTACTTACAAAGGCGTGGATTATGATGCCGGCGCCTTCCAGGACAGCGCTCTGTGGGTTGCCAATTCCAAGGTTTCACCGGAAGCGGTTTACGAGCTCCTTTCCATTATTTACTCGGATGAAGGCCTCAAGCACATGTACGGTCAGAAAAAAACCTTTAAAAATATGAGCGTGCAGACTGGCGCCACCAACATCGTTACCCCGTTTCATCCGGGGGCGGAGAAATTCTGGAAAGAAAAAGGCATGCTGAAATAAAATCGCAGAGCGGTTTTACCGCTTGATCTATTGTGTGAGATATGGGTATAGCAAAGTTATCCGTTGATGCTGGCTATCCCATATCTCACAACCCATTCCGGAAACAGCGTCAACATCTTCCTTTTCTGTATTTCAAGGCCGATTGTAAATGTTATACGCAATAAAGGGGGTAAAAAAGTGTACGACAAATTAAATAAATTTGAAAAAATCGTATTTGATGTGTTGGCTGTCATTCTGGTCCTTTTTTACTCCTATTCGGCTGTTGTGCAACCGGCCGCCACCCAGTATCACCGTGGTATATACGTCATTATCACTTACGTTCTGGTCTTTCTGCTGTATAAATCCAAAAACCGCTGGCTGCGCGTCGTCGACTACATTCTGATTTTTCTTTCTATCTTCAGCGTCGGTTACTGGATCGTCTATTTTGAAGCCATCAACTACCGCACCGGCGCCGAGACGCCCTTCGATATGTTCGTGGCCATGATCGGGGTTCTGATTGGAATCGAGCTGGCCCGGCGGGTGGTGGGCAATGTGTTTGTGATCATCGGGGCGCTGATGTTAATTTACGCGGTCTATGGCTATCTGGCGCCTGATCTTTTTGCCCACGCCGGTGATACCTTTCCGGCGGTGTGTACCAGTATCTTTTACAAAAGCGACGGTGTGTTCGGTATTATGGCCAATGTTTTGGCCACCTATGTGATCTTATTTGTTCTTTTTGGGGCCTTCCTGGAAAGGTCCGGTGCCCAGCGTTTTTTTATCGACTATCCGCTGGCGGCGGTGGGTCACCGTGTTGGGGGACCCGCCAAAGTGTCGGTCATCGCCAGCGGTCTGTTCGGCTCCATATCCGGCAGCGCCATCGCCAACACCGTTTCCACCGGTGCGTTCACCATCCCCATGATGAAAAAAGCCGGATTCAGGCCCCATGTGGCCGGCGGCATCGAGCCGGCGGCCTCCATTTCCGGCATGTTCATGCCCCCGATCATGGGTGCCGGCGGTTTTATCATGGCCGAGCTGACCGGGGTTCCCTATTCTAAAATCATGCTGGTGGCCATATTTCCGGCGTTTATGTATGTCTTCAGTGTGTTCGTTATGGTGCATTATGAAGCCAAGATGCATAATATCAGGGGTGAAAAAAGCGAACACAGCGCGACGGAAATCCTGAAAACACAATGGCCCTATACACTGCCCTTGATCGTCATTACGATTTTTATGCTGACCGGTTATTCGCCGGCCTACTCCGCCATCCTGGGATTGGCCACATGCGTTGCGGTTAGCTTCAAAACCAAAGAAACCCGTATCGACCTAACGATATTTTGGATAGCCGCCTTTTTGCTCCTTGGCGGCACGATTTTACCCTGGATCCTCAAGCCCGTGATGGGCGAGTCCGGCATGGCTTTCATGGAAAAAGTCTTCTCGTCAAAGCTTTTGGTGCTCTACGGATTGGTTTTTTCCATCATTGTGCTTGTTTACCGCCGATCCAGAGGAGCGGATGTCAAAGGTGAAGTGGTGAGCTTTGTGAAAGCCTCGCGGGCCGGTGCTGAAAACAGCCTCAAGATCGGCGCCACCGTGGGGGTCATCGGCATTATCATCGGTGTGCTTACTTACAGCGGGCTGGTGCTCACCTTTGCCGATATTGTGATCGAACTGGCCGGTGGCTCCCTGATATTAACGATTTTGTTTATCGCCCTGGCTTCCCTGGTACTGGGTATGGGGGTCCCGGTGACCGCCGCCTATCTGATTACCGCGGTGGTGGCCGTGCCGGCCCTGATTCATTTGGGAGTCAATGAGATCGCAGCCCATATGATCGTTTACTGGCTGTCGCAGGATTCCAACATCACACCGCCGGTGTGTATCGCCGCCTTTGCAGGCGCCACGATTGCCAAGGCCAATATGTGGAAAACGGCGTTTACCTCTTTCAAATTTGCCAAATTTTTGTATCTGGGGCCCTTTTTATTCGGTTATGTGCCGGGCTTTTCGTTGAACGGCAGCGCCTGGGACATCGTCAAGGCCTTTGTGTTGATCATCATTGGTACCTATGCGTACTCCTGGTTTTTGAGCGGAATTTGGTTTAAGCCCTTAAAAGGCATGTTTAAAAAAGCGCCGGCAAGCTGAATTTTGCTTTTCAAAATGTCCTTATTTCAACTGTAAAGAGGCAGGAAAATGAACCTACCCGAAGTGCAAGTCAAAAAAATACTGTATGCCACCGATCTTTCCGAAAATGCCCGCTATGCCTTTGCATACGCGGTCAGCCTGGCCGGCCTTTACAAGGCCTCTGTCACCATGGTTCACGTGCTGCCCGAAGTCCCGGCTCTTTTGGACCAGAGTGTTATCGGGTACATCAGCGAGGATCGCTGGCAGGAAATCAAATCCCAGCAAATGGATGAGGCCAAAGAAGCCTTGATCGGCAAGAAGCGGGGTCATCTGGCTATCAAAGAAGCCTTGCATCAATTCAGCGAAGATGTAAAGCAGCAACAGGCAGGTGATGGGTTTACCACCGATGATATCATTGTCCAGCGGGGCAATCCGGTCGAGGAGATTATCAAAAGCGCCGAAGAAAGTAACTGCGATCTGATTGTCATGGGAACCCACGGCCACAGTACGCTTGAAGATGTCATGCTGGGCAGCACCGCGCGCCGGGTGATTAGGAGGTCGAAGGTGCCGGTATTGGTCGTCCGTCTCCCCTAAAACCGGCTTTTAGGGCATCATCTCTTGTCCGATGGCTGCGTTACAAGCCGGTTCAAAATGCTCGCGTACGATCGTGTACGCTCCGCTTTCGAACCGACTCAAGCCTTGCCATCGAACAAGACCTAACGCCTTAAAAGCCGGTTTTATTCTAATAATTTTATGAAACGCGTTTAGGTTTATTTTACTGGCGCCTCGTTGAACACCTTAATTTATAAATTCAAGATGTGAAATCCCGCCGGCCGGCGGGGCTCTCGCACAAGACCTAACGCCTTAAAAGCCGGTTTTATTCTAATAATTTTATGAAACGCGTTTGGGTTTATTTTACTGGGGCCTTGTTGAACACCTTAACTTAAAAAATCAAGACGTGAAATCCCGCCGGCTGGCGGGGCCATCGAACAAGACCTAACGCCCTAAAAGCCGGTTTTATTCTGATAATTTTATGAAACACGTTTGGGTTTATTTTACCGGAGCCATGTTGAACACCTTAATTTTTAACAAAATCGATCTGTTATTTCAGCTTGACAAGTTTTGATGGCTGTAGCTATAAAAGATTATTCGATTCGCAAACACGATTCCTCCCGAGGTGCTTATGGCCCATCAACATGATATCAAACGCCTAAGCCAGTGTTCAACAGCGGAGGAATATACCCGGCCTTTCATTCTGTTTTCATTTCAGCCTATTATCTCCCACTGCAACGATATTTTTAGAATCAGACGCGGACGCGATCATCATCCATTTTGTGATTCGATGAGACAGTGCCGGGATTGAAGCGGTCGACCCTTTGATCAATGGGGAAATACGTCATTGTTTACAATATGACGCGCTTTATAGTTTTCACAATATGAAATCCGGTTTATGAATTTGGTCATCCCAAAAGGTGATCCCGATGAAAAAAGACGATCTCACAAAGGTGAAACATATCGGTCCTTTACGAATGAAAAAGCTCAACGATGCCGGCATCAAAACCATAAAGCAGCTTTCTGAAGTCCCGCTGGAGCAATTGATGCAAATAAATACCATTGGTGAACGCTATGCAAAGCTGATCAAGGCTGCAGCGGCAGAATCCGTTGAGAAAAAACCGGTAAAATCAAAACCCAAAGCTGCTTCTGTTAGAAAAAAGAAATCGGCTGTAGTTGATCCTATTTTAAAGAACAGGATTACGGTGCTCAAAAAACGCCTAAAGCAGGCCAATGAAAAACTAAAGCCCCTGGGCAAAAAGAAGTACCTGAAACTCTATATCGATTTTAAGAAAAAAGCCAAAACGCTCAGAGCCCATTTGAACAGCTTGAATGCAAATGCGCACAAGCTTTCCAAAAAGGAGATCAAAAATATCATTAACAATGCCAATGCCTTGAGTGTAACTATCAAAAATGCATGCAAAAGACCCAGGAAGAAAAAATATCAAAAAGTATCGCAGGAAATCCAATCGTTTTCCAGAATACTCAAGAAGACGCGCTCTTGAATGACGAAAATACTCTTACTCGGAGATATTCACGGCAATTATCCGGCATTAAAAGCAATTATCAGGTACATTCAGCCGGAGCGCTTCGATTGGATCGCTAATGCCGGTGATTTTACCGTATACAGTACCTTTCCCAACGAAACGATCGAATGGTTTCGCGAGCGCAAAAATGCCATCTGCATACGCGGCAATACGGATCGAAAGGTTTTAAGAATACTAAATGGCAAGAAACTCAAAAAGCCCGGAAAAAACGAAAAGCGGGTGATGTATTTTTGGACGTCTGAAAATTTACATCCAGAAAATATCACCTATCTTAGGTCTTTACGTAAACAGACAGATATCAAGGTCGGCGGTTTGCGCATCGGGATATTCCACGGGACCCTGGAAGATCCGGATGAAGAGCTGTTTCCCACAGCCCCTGAAAGCCGTTTCCAGCAATTGGCCAGGGACTCAGTTTATCAGGTTCAGATCATGGGCCATTCCCATGTTCCTTATTATCGAATGGTCGATGGGGTGCACTTTATCAATCCCGGCAGTGTAGGGCGGCCGTTTGACGGTGATCCCCGGACCTCCTTTGCGATCCTTAAGGTTGATTCCGGCAAGCTAGCCGTGGAGCATTTTCGAATTCCCTATGCGGTCGAAGAAGTGGTTCAAAGTCTGAAGGAAAACAACCTGCCGGATATATATGCAAAGATGTATAGAACTGGCAAAAAATTAAATTGAGCGGAACGCCATCTGCCTTGTAGCTGCGGCAACCTCGGCAATCGCTCAATCTTAGGTGAGCGTTTCAAATTAAAAATATAGAAAAGAAAATTCAGGATTGTTATGAAAAACACAGATGCGCTCGAAAATAGGAACGAATGTCTGGATGTAAGGGAGCCGGGAACAACCTCATCGTTGGTCAGGGACACGCTAAAGAAAGTCGAATCGAAATTTTCAGACGTGAAGCCTGACAAACGCGTGCAAAAGATCGTGAAGGTTCTCAAAAAGAAAGATAAAGAAGAAATTGTTCAGGCGGTACTCGAGAAATTTTATAATTCAGAGGAGTTGAAACCTTACCAGGCTGAGCTGATTAAAATGCAGCGCCACCTGGAACGGACCGGTAAAAAAATGGTGATCCTGTTCGACGGCCGGGACGCCTCCGGCAAAGGCGGCACCATCCGCCGGGTAACCCGCTATATGAATGAAAAACGCTATCATGTGGTGGCCTTGGGGAAACCCAATGAAAACCAGAAGACCGAACTGCATATCAAACGGTATATCGAACATTTTCCCTATGCCGGCGAAGTCGTTTTATTTGACAGAAGCTGGTACAACCGGGCCCTGGTCGAGCCGGTGATGGGATTTTGTACGCAGAAGCAATATAAACGCTTTATGAATAAGGTGAATGCCTATGAGGAAAATTTTCTCGACGACGATGGGAAAACCCTGTTACTCAAACTTTATTTTTCGGTCAGCAAAGAAGAGCAGGCGCGTCGTTTTGAAAGAAGAAAAAACGATCCCTTAAGGCAGTGGAAACTTTCCGAAGTGGATTTGCAGGCCCAGAGTCTGTGGGACGAATTTACCGAAAGAAAATTCATGCTGCTAAAAAAGACGCATACCAAAAAGTCACCCTGGTGGGTCATTCGATCCGACGATAAGCATCTGGCTCGACGTGAAACCATGAAGCTTATCCTGAATAATGTGCGCTACAGAGGCAGAAACCGAAAACTGGATTTTAACCTGGATCCGAATATTGTTATCCCGGGTGATAAAGAATTAAAGCTCATGAAAGAGCAGCGGAAACGATACGGCAAATCTCTCGTGTAAGCCAACGTATTAAAGGGGTGATTGCCAAGCCTATAGCATTCCTTTATACCCATAAACTGGAGGGGGAAGACATGGCCAAAGAAGACAAAATCAAATCCGAACCCAAAGTTCTTATAGCAAAAGAATCGAAACCAGCTGAGTTAAAAGGCGTTGATACGGACAAAGCAAAAGAAACTATCAAAACAAAAGCAGAGGCTGAGCCCAAGAAGTTGAAGAAGAAATTATCCGAACACACCGCCTTTAAAAATAAGGATAAGCCTAAAAAGAAAAACCGTCAGGCCGTTTGGGTCAAAAAATTTACCCTCGAATACGAAAAGGAGTTGCACAAACTGCAGATCGAGCTGTTGAAAATGCAAAAATTTGTCAAAAACGAAGGTTTGCGCATCCTAGCCTTATTCGAAGGGCGGGATGCCGCCGGAAAGGGTGGTACGATTAAGCGGATTACAGAACATTTGAATCCACGGGGCACCCGGGTCGTGGCCCTTTTAGCACCCAGCGACAAGGAACGCACCCAGTGGTATTTTCAACGCTATATTCAACACCTGCCGGCGGCCGGAGAAATTGTCCTTTTCGACCGCAGCTGGTACAATCGCGCTATGGTTGAACCCGTGATGGGATTCTGCAGCGATGAGCAAAACAAGCGCTTTTTAAAGGATGTTCCCATGCTTGAGGAGATGCTGGTAAAGGATGGCATCATATTGTTCAAATTTTTCTTCTCGGTCTCCAAAACTGAGCAGCTGCGTCGATTTGATTCCCGCGAAACCGACCCCTTAAAACACTTTAAAATTTCCCCGGTGGATAGAATGGCTCAAGACTTGTGGGATGATTATACCGTCCGAAAATTTCAGATGCTCAACGAGACCAACCGAACCCTGGCGCCCTGGACCATCATTCGCTCCGACAATAAGAAACTGGCACGACTCAACTGCATCAAGCATGTTCTGTCTAACATCAAATATGATGATAGAATCCCAAAGAAAGAACTGCGGACCGATCCCGAAATCTTGATATCAGGTATTGAAGAAATCAGGTTCCTTGAAAAACATCTATTGAAACCCACAGAACTGCCCGGATAATACGAGGTATTATTTGCGGCTTGGCAGCATAGATCGTATTTTACATTTTCTGATGTTTTTTTGAAAAAAACATATTTGTATTTCTCCATCGTGTATCGGATCCGGGCGAGTCACCAGTAATCAAGAAATCATTTATCAGCCATCCTTATTCCAGAGAGGGGGAAAAGCCATGCCATTAAAACAGCCAATCAAAGAGCGAATGATTCCGATCGAAAATTATGCAACCATTACCCCGGACGCCACTTTGCGGGAAGCGGCACTTTCATTGCGACAATCATTTTTTGAATTGGATGGCGGTATGCGAACCGTAGCGGGTCCTCGAGTTGTCTTGGTCGCGGACGAGGATAAAAAATTGTTGGGAATTTTAGACTTCAAAAGCTTTCTCAAAAATTATTTTCCGCAAATCGGCGGACTGGGGAAAAAAATAATGGTCAAGGATATTATGCTCAAAGTCAAAGGGGCGATTGATGCTTCAGCCAGCGTTGAGGAGGGATTAGCAACAATCGTTCAGAGTAAAATAAGCGTGCTGCCAGTCTATGACGGTGAAAAAGCGGTTGGCGTTGTGCGGGACACGGATATTTTCCTGGCAATTACCGATAGTCTGGAAAAAGAAACTTGATTTGGCGCGGGTCCATTTTTAGCTATAACCGTCCAAAATCTGTATTCCATCTTTTAAATGGGGTTGCATTATTATGCGGGTTAAAAAGCTATTGGATAAAAAAGGGCACGATGTGTATACCATTTCGCCGGATGCAACCGTTTATGATGCACTGCAGCTGATGGCCGAAAAAGAGATCGGCGCGTTGGTGGTTCTTGAAGACGGGAAGATGGTGGGAATTTTATCCGAGCGGGATTATGCCCGCAAGATTATTCTCAAGGGCAAATCATCAAAGGAAACACCAGTTCGGGAGATAATGACCACCAAAGTCATTCATACCAGTCCTGATAAGAAAGTCGGAAAGTGCCTGTCCTTGATGACCAAACATCACTTCCGTCATCTTCCGGTGCTTGAGAAGGAACGGTTGGTCGGCATCCTTTCCATTGAGGATGTAAAGGTAGTCACCTGATCAAGATTTGCCAAGATCCATATTCTTCCATTAAAAAATATGCCTTGCTCATCCGCAAACAACCGAGCAGGTTTGGAATGCACGCAACGGGTATGCCAGTTTAGGCTGCTTCTGCAATCACCTCTTCGCCGACGCCTGAGGCCACAACGGTTTTGGCCATCCGCTTGGCGTGATAGTAAATGCGTTTGAGTTTTTCGATAATTTCAATCTCCAAACTGTAGGCCTCGAACTTACCTGAATCTTCGCAGACGAGCCGCTCGGCCTGATGCAAGTCAGCCTCTAATGTCAGGCGCTTGATGTCCTCATTCATCGACAGCACGCGCATGGCATAATCTTTATCTTCCTCAACCACCGCCCTGACAGATGCTTTAAGCGCATCCGAGATGACCACATGCAAGGTGTTGATCACTTCCTGAGTCGCTGCGCTTATGTTGATCCCTTTTTTAATCCGTTGCGTACCCAGGTTCACCATATTGACTTCGATGACATCGCCAATGTGCTCCAGGTCGTTAATCGCCCCCATGAGCAATAGCATTTTTTGGGTCTGGTATTCATTCAGTTGCAGCTTGCTGACACTTGCCAGATAATTGACGATATGCTTGTAGAGGGCATCGACTTCTTCATCCATCTCTCTTACGGCCATCAGCGCTTCATTGTTCCCGGAAAGGACGGCCGGCATCATGGCCGCATTCATCAAGTCCACCCGTTTTCCCATGCGCTTGATTTCATGCCGCGCGGCATCCAGCGCCAAACTGGGCGTATGAAACAGCAGTTCATTTAAATATTTGGGTTGAATCTCCTTAATTTCCGGCAAGGGCTTGTCCGGAACCAACCTGAAGACCAAGCGGGCCATTTGGGAAACGAACGGCAGAAATAGCAGCGCGCAGGTTAGATTGAAACAGGTATGTGCATTGGCAACCTGCCGCGGTAGCACCGAAGCCGCGGCCTGAAGCCCGGTCAGGCCTTCTGCCGGAGAGGGAGAGATGGCCACCACAAACTTGGCAAAGGGCCCGATAAAGGGCAGAAAAATCAGGACGCCCATGACGTTAAATAATACGTGGACGATGGACACGCGCAGCGCTTCACGGGGCTTGCCGATCGAGGCTAAAAGCGCGGTCACGCACGTTCCGATATTGGCTCCAAAGGAGAGGGCGATACCGGCCGGCAGCGTGATCAACCCCTGCATCGCCAGCACGATGATCACGCCCGTGGTCGCGGAGCTGGATTGAATTAAAGCGGTAAAAAGGGCGGCGACTAAAATGCCCCATACCGGATTGGACATTTGGGTCATCAAGTCAAGAAAGGGCTGGTAGGTTCTTAAAGGGCGCATAGCATCGCTCATGACACCCATGCCGAAAAAAATCATTCCCAGTCCCATGATCATATATCCGTATTGCTGGACTTTTTCTTTTTTAGAGGAAAATAGCATTGCAAAACCGACAGCCATCAGCAACAGGGCATATTTGGTTACTTTAAAGGCCACAATCTGAGCCGTGATGGTCGTCCCGATGTTTGAGCCCATAATCACGCCGATGGTTTGAGAAAGCGACATCAAATGAGCCGTAACAAAACCAACTAGCATGACGGTAGTCACCGAACTGGATTGAATCACAGCCGTAACGATGGCGCCGGTGATCATCCCCATAAAACGGTTGTTGGACAGCATTCCCAGGATATCCTTCATTTTTTCGCCGGCCACATTCTTTAATGCATCGCTCATGCGCTCCATCCCGTACAGAAAAAGGGACAGCCCTCCAAGTAATCCGATGGCCAGGAAAAACCAACTAATTTCGGCGACTGGTGTCGTCTCTGCTGCTCTGGCAGTAGAAGGTGAGATCAATAAAAGAGTGCAAATGCTGAAAAACACCGGCACAACCGCATGACATGAACGCGTCACTTTCATTTGTCATCTCCTTAACGTTAGAGCAAAACAATTTCTTACTTCCGGATTGAGCCTTTGACGACCATTACCGGTATGGGTGACAGTTGCACCACCCGTTCGGCCTTTGATCCTATCAGTAAATGAGACAACCCGGTACGGCCATGACTGCCGAGAATAATCATATCGGCCTTTTTCTTTTTTGCAATTTCCAAAATCCGGGTCACCGGCGTACCGACAACCAAAAGCGGCTTGGCTTCTTTGATCGGCTTTTGACCGGGGTGGGCTTTACGCATCTTTTTCAAAAATCCTTGCATCATTTCTTCGGCCGCATCTTCCATGGATTGGAGGTATTTCTTCTTTTTACCCTTGTAAGCGTAAAATCCCGGAGCCTCTGCCGGATCATGGATGACATGGAGCACCAGCAGTCGAGCGTTTAATTTCTCTGCCAATTGACTCGCAAAAATGAGGGCCTCTTCCGAAAAGGGGGTAAAATCGACTGCAACCAGCAGGGTGCTGTTATCCAATTTGGCAGCCATTCTCATTCCTCCTGACAGTAAGGGTTATCGTATTGACACTTGCGGTTCACACCCTCAATCCGAATTCTTAAACATTTCCCGTTTTACTGCATCGCATCAACACCGATGAAAAAGGGCAATCCGGCTTTAGGGGCCAGATTGCCCTTGAACTTAGCGCGGTCCGGGGATTGCGCTTAAAAGGTCACATGAAATAAAGCGATCGTCTTTACCCCAGCCGTATTCCAGGTCTGAATTGCTTCGGGTGTGGCTTCCAGCTTTACCCGACATCCGTGTCGTTTAAAATAGCATCTGGCTTCATCCGATAAAACCACGCGGCCGTGCCAACCCGCTCCGATGATCAACAGCTCTACCCCTTTTTTATTGATAAAGCGCACTTCTTTGCGGGAAATCGTATGCGAGGTGCCGTAAACACTTTTGGACAGATTTTTCTCGCGCTTTTAGATTGCGCCATCCGGCCTCAGGGCGGCATCGTTTTCAATTTCTTGCCCCTCGATAACAATGGAGCCGAATACTGCGATCTCGATTTACAGACGGAACATTTTACTTTTTCTTTTTCTTGCCTTTTGCGCCCTTTTTATCTTTTTTTTTGGCTGTGGTTTTCTTTTTTGCCTTCTTTTTTGCCGAATCTTTTTTGCCTTTTTTCTCTTTCTTCTTTGCCATGATGTGCGTCTCCATTTTAGTTGATTTTAGTTAAGAACTGCCGCCAGCACAAAAATACCGCTCCAATATGAAAGGATATTAAGAGCGATGCTTTTTGGGATATTCGAAGAATTTTACCTTACCACAGTGCTCTTTTATATTTGACCATGATGCAATATCCAGTTCTACGCAAAATACACCGCAGGTGGGGATATTGCCGATGGATTGGTCGCCGATATAATTGGCCAGGCCATTGGTCGCCGGATTATGACCGACGACCATGGCCTGATTCACATCGTCGTCAATTTCTTTCACGACATCAATCAGGGCTTTTTCACCGAACTCGTATATAGCCTCGCTGTAACAGATATCTTCAAGCGGGTATTCGAGCGTTGCGGCAATAATTCGGGCGGTCATGGCGGCTCTGTTGGCGGGACTGGAGACGATAAGATCCGGGGAGACTTTTAATTCTCTAAGAATGCTGCCCATAAATGGGGCGTTTTTACGCCCGCGCTTGTTCAGCGGCCTTTCAAAATCATCCAGCCGGGGGTATTTCCAGCTGGATTTGGCGTGCCTGACCAGATAAAGGGTTTTCATTTATTACCTCTACTGGCAGATGATGAAAATAGATAACGAGGCCTCAATAGATATTTGCTGTTGGTTCGAAGCCTATCTTTATGAATTCGATCTATCCTGATAGATAACCGAAAAGATCGCGTTGCGCAACAGGTAATTGGGTAACTACCTCACAGCTGTCGGCTTATGCAGGTAGGTTTTTTTGGTCGACACCCAGCCGCATTTTTTGCATTTAAACTTTGGATTTCTGACGATATCGGCGAATTTCTTAAAGTTCTTGGAAACGTCTTTTTTCTTCCATTCGCATAACTTTTTTGCCATTTTAATTCTCCCACATGTTGCTCAGACATTCGAAAACGTCTGCTGGTATCTTCGGTTCTGATTCTGTAATTTCCTACAGATTTCAATCTAATAACGATACCAACGCTTGTAAATGCAATGCGTCAATTTTTTTATGGCAAAAAGCGCTTACCACATTTTATACGGCTTTCTAATGAGGTTGGAATTAAAATAGCGGGGGTCACCGGTGACTTCTTCGAGCACCCAATCCGGCCTGGGGAAATCTTGATCCTCGCTTTCCAGCTCGACTTCCGCAACGATTAATCCCTGGTTTTCACCGAAGAACTCGTCAATTTCCCAGATAAAACCGCCCTCCTCGACCTTAAAGCGCGTTTTTTCAATCAGCGGTTTTTCACAGATGTCCAATAATTGCTCGGCATCGCGGCGGGGAATTTCATATTCAAACTCCAGGCGGGTTGCGCCCACAGTTAATCCTTTGATCGTCAGGTAGCCTCTATCGTTTATGATGCGTACCCGAACGACTCTTTCTTTCACGCTGTTGAGATACCCCTGGCGGTATGTCGTTCCTTTTGCGCTGCGCCAGTAGCCCTCTTTAACCCTAAACTTTCTTTCGATTTCCTTGGCCATGTTTATACCCAAAAAAATGAAGCAAGTCCTTATTCAGGAAATGGCGCTATGCCGAGTATGCGCTTGATGGCCAGCAGATAACTCACATTTTGATATTCCTGCAGTCCAAGGATCTCTTTGGCCTGCAATACAGATTGCACATCCAACGATTCTATGGCAATGGTTTTTATGGCGGCGCCATTGATGAGCAGCTCGGCTATTTCGCTAATGCATTCGTTAATCATATAACCAAAACGGCGCTTGTATACCCGGGCGATCGATAAAGCCGGATGGGGTTGAATGATATCCTGAATAAATTGCGCCAACGAATAATCTGGGTGCTTGAATTCCGGTAGCGCCACATTTAAAGCCGGAAACACCTCATCCCGGATAACCGCCGTCTTCACAGGGAATTCGGCCTTCATTTTCGGCAGCCATTGCTGCAAGCCCATTTCTTCTTTCACGAAAACCTTAATGTCCAGTGTATCATAGCGAATTTTAATATTGTGCTTTTCGTTTGCCGCCGACAAAATATAAACTTCCGAACTTTCCCGAAATTTTTCAAATTTAGCCAACTTGCGCATCTTTTCTTCTGCCGGACCAAAATGCTGGGCAAATGCGCGAAACTCATAGCGTGCCTGTATCGCTTGCATAATTTCCCTGATTAAATGTGAAGCCTGAGAATTTTATCGCGAGTGTGCTGTCTCAGAAATAATTTACAATATTGTCCGCATCTCACTCAGAAGACGCCTGCGCTCAAGTAGCCAGACGGGCATGTTATTTTCTGAGAGGCGCTATGCCAATGATTGCACCACCGCTGCACCGTGACCCGATATTTGGGATGTTGGGCACCGGAGCATTTGGCTCAATCCATAGCGCGGGTTTAATCCCAAATATCGGGACACTGGCACTTTGGAATTCATAGCGCCGGCCAGAAAATGACATGGCGCGACAACGCGCTTTTATTTTGGAATTTATTCTTGGGGCAAAATACTAGGGCGCCAGATCCTCTTCCCAGTGCTCGGCATAGGCCGGTGTCTCCCCCTGAAGCAGCGCGGCAAATGTAAGTAGTGCTTTGCGTGCATCGCCAATGGGATAATAAAAGGCATCCCAGTGCTCGCTGTCTTCGCCGTCATGGGTGGGAATGACATAGTCAAATTTCCAGGCCTCCCGCAGCTCGATGATGGCGCTGGCCACGCGCTGCTCGATGTTTTCCAAGTCTTTTAGCGATGGATTTATTTTCTGCCGTTTGACGCGACGCAGCAGCTTTCTTCGCATGATATCGGGCAGCAATTTTTCAAGATCGGTGCGCTGCTGCGGGTCTTTAAAAAATTCAATTTCTTCCCGGCACAGGGGCGCCAGAAAAATTTTAAGGGTGGGAATATTCTCGAGTTCCTTTAACTCACTGAGTTTGGCGGGTATGAAGGGATTGCCCTCAAAAAAGGCATCTTTGTTCTGCTCAAGGATGGCTTCAATGCCGGCGATCTCGATGGCCTGTAAATCCCCCCGAACATTGGCGGATGTGAAGCCGGGTTTTTTGGCGAGCGCTTCTATTTCGGCTCGCGGGCGAAAATAGTAGTCTACGCCTTCCTGTTCTCCAGGGCGCGGATCACGGCTATTGTACAGAACGATCTGTTGCAATCTGTTTGCCAGATCCGGATAAAATCTGCGCAATGCTTTGTAAAGCGGTCCCTTGCCGACACATGATGGTCCCGACAAGATAATGAATCGGCTCATACGATGCTCCTTCCTCTCTGGTCCAGAGGGCAGATGTCAGATATCAGAGGCCAGAGTCCAGACCGGATGCATCATCATCTTTTTTATCTGTCGTCTGACTTCTGACCTCTGTTTTCTGTTCTCTGTCACCTTATTATTGTGTGTTTAGTATATTGTCTTGAACTTTAGACCATAGGTTCTGATATGATTTTGAAGCCAGTGACCCCGGTGCGTACTCGGCTACCGGAGCCCGGTAAATTCCCATTTTCTCAACCTGCGCCAGATACGGAACAAAACTTTTCAAAACACCTTCAAAATCCTTGGACACGCTCAGCATCAGCTCTTTGTGCATTTTTTTGTGGCGGTCCACCATCGAAAAGAATGGGTAAATTCTGGCAGCGTCATATTTATTCTTTTTGCAGAACGCCAGCAATTGGCGATACGTGCGCACCGAAAGTGTGGTTGGGATCATGGGCACCAGGGTGTAGTCAGCCGCGTTCAATATATTTTCAGCCAGAATACCGATGGTCACCGGACAGTCCAGTATAATTAAGCGATATTCACTTGCAAAGGGATATAGCATTTTTTTCAGCTGTATTTTTGAATTACCAAATTTCGAATATAGGACATCCAACTTGCGAAGCGAGAAATCGGCCGGAAGAATATCCAGATTTTCAAAATCGGTGCCTTTAACGCTTTTATAGACCCCTTTGGCGCCGCGAGCGAACCCTTTGGGTCCGGACTTGAGCTTGGGCTTTACGCGGAAGTAATATGTGGCCGAACCCTGGGGATCCAGGTCGCAAATCAAGGTTTTGGTCCCCGTTCGGGCGGACAGGTAAGATAAGTTAACCGCAGCGGCGGTCTTACCCACCCCGCCTTTATTGCTGTAAAGTGCCAGCGTTGTCATATTTGGTTTTCCAATAATAATATTCAATATTCAATTGCGTGCCTTTGAGGCGAAAAGTTCTTTAAACAGCGCTTGGTTGGCCGGCGCTGCGAAGTCTTTGAAAGTTCTGGCAAAAGCGCCCCTGACGGTCTGTTTTTCGCGGTTCAATGTTTCAACCAGGCTACCGATGGCCACCAGTGTCTTTTTTAGTTGTTGCTGACCGCCGGGCAATTCTGCGGCGATATTCAACAGATAATCCTGCTGAACACAGAGGTCATTAAAGTCACCGAGGTTGTCCTGTAAGTTCTTCAGCTGAGCAATCAAGGCATTGATTTTCTTACGGGGAACAAGATTGGCGAAGAACTCCATCAGATAGCGCAACTTTTTGCATTCAATTCTGAGCGCGTGCAACATTTCATCTTCGGTGTTCGCCTGGATTTTGTTACCGGTTTTGACAATCCCCCGAAACTTTTTATAAATTCTGCGGCGGGCCAGCTCGATTATGGGAAGCTCTGCATTTGCTGCTGTCGCTGAACCCGGTGGCGGCCTATTTAAATACGCCTCCCAATCCTTGATAATCTGTGCATATTTTTTGGACCTCAAACTGCGCACGACGTGCTGAAAAGCTCTGGCCCGTTTTATTCGCAAGTGCTCAAACAGGGGATCGATGTCATCACGCAAGACAGCGGGCAGCCGCTTTTTATATGATTCCTGATTGAGCAGATAGACGTCCAGATCCCTTAGCGTGTTGGAGCGTTTGCCCACATAGGCAAAATCTTTCTTAAACCGATCCGTTGTCCGCGCGGGAAATACATTTTTAATTTGTGCCAGGGCCGATCGGGTCCTGCGAATCGCCACTCTGAAATCATGTAAAATTTCAGTATCCAGGTCCTTTTCAAAAACAGCTTCATTTGTTCGCATGACCTTTAACAAAAAGCGCAAAATTATTTTAGTGGCTTCATCCGAGCGCATTTCCGGATCGAGTTGAATATTGACTTTGGCAGAATAGCTTCCCGGTTCTGTGTCTGCTAATGCCAGCATATTTAAGAAAAATTCTTTCTCCGTGCCAGGCGTCAGCCCTGCTTCGTTGAGTTTTTGGGTCAGGCGGCGCGCATATTTGGGATAGCCCTTGATGGGCTTCAACCATAGATGCCTGGCCAGCGCCTGCTTTTTTCTGCTTTGCGTAGGGCGAATTTCTTCCAAAACGAGGCGGGCCACTGTTTTTTCATCTGTGTTTAAAATATTATATGTCATTGAGCGGGCTTGGACCTCAACGAGCTTCAAAAGAGCACGCATTTTGATAATGGGCGCCAGCCGCTTTTTAAAGTCGCCATCCGGAAAATCCCAGATGAAAACGGGCATCCGGCTGAATTCAACGTTATGCAAAATGCCGCTTTTTTTCAGTTTACGTAAAATCAACCTGTTTGCGGACGAATATAAAATGAGCGATTTATTCAATAGCCGCCAGTCGAATGTATCATAGAGCGAAAGCTTATCGGCAACAGGGGACGTCTTTTTGATAGCGTATTGAGCGGCCAACTGGTCAATGAGTCGTTTTTCATCATAGCCGTCCGGTAGGTTGAATTTCTGATTTATAGTCATAATTGAATTCTTAAAATAGATATTTATTTGGGCCTATCCAATGAATGCATTCTGGAAATGCACGATGCCGGCCGCAAACAGCTTAGCCGTATTATAACCGGTATGCAGATACGAACGTATGTCTCTGTCATCCGGTTTTTGTGATGCTTGAGCCGTTTTTAAATCTTGCCTTTATTTTTTGATTGCTTGCCAATGAGCTCGATAAACATTTCCTGCGCGGCATGCCGTTTCTGGTTCTTGTGCGGTTGTCGTTTTACGAATGTGTCATCAGGCTGCATATCCCAGGCCGAGCAGTTGTCGTTTTCGTAAATATGTATGGTCTCCTCCAGCTCCCGTTTAAGTGCGGGGTTGCTAACGGGCATGATGGTTTCCATGCGGCGGTTTAGATTGCGCTGCATCCAATCGGCTGAGCCGATAAAGAATTCCGGGTCACCCCCGTTTTCAAAGCGATAGATGCGTGAATGTTCCAAAAAGCGGCCCAGGGTACTGTAGACCCGAATATTTTCGGACAACCCTGGGACTCCGGCGCGCAGACTACATAAGCCGCGGATATTCAGGGTAATGGGTACGCCGGCCTGGCCCGCCCGATACAGCTCGCGTATCATACGCGCGTCCTGGAGTTGGTTCATTTTGGCCCATATACCTGAAGGATGTCCTTTCTGGCTGTGCTGAATTTCACGCTGGATCAATTCAACGAAGCTCTCGCGCATATTGTAGGGGGCGACCAAGAGTTTGCCGTATTCGGGAGACGGCGTGGCACCTGTCAGCTCGTTAAACAAAGACGCCACATTAGAGCCCAGTTCCGGTTCACAGCTTAGAATACCCATGTCCTCATAAATTCGGGCCGTGATGGTGTGATAATTTCCGGTTCCCACATGCACATAGCGGCGAATACCGTCTTTTTCTTCGCGAACGACCAGGGCCAACTTGACGTGGGTTTTGAGCCGCTCCACACCGTAGGCAACATGGGCGCCCTCCCGTTCCAGTATTCTGCCCCAGGCAATGTTGGGTGCCTCGTCAAAACGGGCGGTGATTTCCA
>JASFIV010000065.1:0-18361 GCA_050122475.1 Desulfobacterales bacterium
CTTCTTCCATGGCGTTGAGCTTGGCCGCTTTCTGGTTGGCCAGATCCAGGTACTTCACTGCCTCGTCCGCGTTGGCACTTCGACCAAAGTGGTAGGCCAGAAGTTCGTAATGCTCCTCGAGACGGTCTGAGTAAAGGGCTTGCATGGCTCTGCCTATTGCTTCATGAATCTCCTTTTTTCTTTTTTTAAGTAAGCTGTTATAGACCACCTCTTGAGTAAGTGCATGTTTGAAGATAAAGACCGATTGGGGATAGATGCCTCTTTCATAAAGTAGTTCTGAATCCTTTAAAATTGACAGATGGGACATTAATTCCTGTTCCGCGAGATCAGTTAACATCTTGATTAAATCGTAGCTTGACTCCCTGCCAACAGTTGCGATTGTTTGGAGCAGACCTTTCGTCCCCTCAGGCAAAGAATCAACCCTAGCCATAATAACATCCTGAACTGTTGCGGGAATTGTCACGTCCTTGATATCTTTTTTTATGCGATACCTGTGATCCTGCTGCTCTATGATTTTTAGATCTTTCAGGGATTTTATGAGCTCCTCGATGAAAAAGGGAATTCCTTCAGTCTTTTCAAGGATGAACCTCTCTATATCCGTATCGATCTCCTGCGTTCTCAGGAGGTGAGAAACCATGATAAGGCTCTCACGGTTGGAAAGTCGGTTCAACATTACCTGACTGTGATAGGACTTGGCACCCCAGGTATGAACAAATTCAGAGCGGTAGGTGAATATCAATAAAACCCTTGCCCCCGGAATACCATCTAAAAGACGCTTCAACTGATCTTCTGAGCTCTTGTCAATCCAATGAAGATCCTCAAAGGCTATGATTAGGGGTCTGATCTCTGAACCTTTAAGGACGATGCGCTTCAATGCTTCACTGATTCGACTTTTTCTCTCTTCAAGGCTCATAGAGATCTTGTCGATATCGCTGCCTTTGACTGCCAAGAGTTCTAAAAGATATGGAAGGGTGGTTGTCTTATCGACTCCCAACATTTTCAGACCCTTTTTGACCTTTTCCCGGATCTCAAAATCCCCATCGTCTTCATCAATATTGAAGTTTGATTTCAAGATCTCTATGACCGGATGATAGGCTACACCTCCACTGTAAGAGAGGCATCTTCCCTCCAAAAAGGTCACATCCTCGTGGGCAATAGCTTTTCTGAACTCATACAAAAGCCTTGATTTGCCCAAACCAGCTTCAGACATAATGGAAAAGGCCTGACCCCTACCATCTTTGGTCCGCTCAAGACCATCGAGCAAAAGCTCAAGCTCCCGCTCCCTTCCCGCAAAAGGAGTCAGCCCTCGCTCAGCACTGACGTCAAACCTTGTCCTTCTGGTACTGGGAGCGATTGCACGGTAGACGTGGACCGGCGTCTCCTTGCCCTTAATCTTCCGCCGGCCCAAACCCTCAAAGCGAAATAATCCTTCCGTGAGGTTGAAGGTGTCCTCTGTAATATAGGTTGTGCCTGGTTGGGCCTGTCCTTCCATTCGGGAGGCCAGGTTGACCGTATCGCCAACAGCTTTGAACTCGACACGCAAATCGTTGCCCACAGTACCCACTACCACCAAACCGGTATGAATACCGATTCGCATTTTAACCGGTGGGGCACCTTTTTTATCTTGTCTCAATTGATCACTGAATTTCGCCATTTCTCGGTGAATGGCAAGACTGGATCGAATCGCACGCTGGGGTGCATCCTCCAAGGCAACCGGAGCGCCAAATAGGGCCATAATGCCATCACCGGTCATCTCGTTGACCGTACCCTCGTAGTCGTGGACTTTATGAATCAGAACCTCGTAAACCTGATCCATGATGTTGTAGGCGTTTTCTGAGCCGAGTTTCTCGACAAGAGCAGTGAAGCCCACCATGTCACAAAACATCACTGTCACTTGCTTGCGTTCACCTTCAATTCTGTCTCTTTGAGATAAGATCTTCTCGGTAAGGCCCTTGGGAAGATACTTTTGAATTTTGGCTAGTTTTTCATCAAAAGAAAGATCTGTAGGGGCTCTTTCGGATATTTGGCTCAGCTTAGATCCGCATTCATCACAAAATAAGCTGTCTTGGGTAAGTAAAGTACTACATTTTGGGCAGATGAGATTGAGTTTAGCTCCGCATTTCTTACAGAACCGGGCCCCTTCACGATTGTCAAACCGGCATTCTGGGCATTTCATAATTATGCCCCCTTATATTTTGGCAGTTTGAAATGGTGTGAAGGAAATCTATCGGATTACATGAGAAATATCCTAATTAATTTTTGATGTCAATAATGAACGTACACAACATATTGTGGTTAAGTAATAAACTGGTCATTGCAGATATCTCCTATTAAAAATTTTTGAAATCTTATCAAAAATGTGAGTTGTGATGTCTTTAACTTCTTCAGGGTCCAATCGTTCAGACATTGCGGTGTAGCCGGTGAGGTCGGAGAAAAGGACAGTTACATGTTTGCGCTCACCGGCGGTAAAGGAGGTCTCGGTACTTATGGTCTCTTTAGAGGGTAAAACAGGTGGGCTTATTGGCTCCGTGAATTGATCGGAAACTTCTTTTACCGTTTTAAGGTTGGATCCGCATTCATTGCAAAATATATTTTCAGCCGGATTATGGGCTCCACATTCTGGGCAGGTTAGATAAAATTTTTGTCCGCATCCACCGCAAAACTTTGATCCTTCAGGATTATCAAACTGACACTTTGGGCATTTCATTTTTGTGCCCTCCATTGATGCTTATGCAGTTTGAATGATTTTGAAGTGACGTGGGAAGATGAAATTGAAATATCGTAAATATGAATTACTGTCAAATCAGATTGTACACATTATATTGTGGTGTGAAACTAAAGAGAATCTTGCAGATATCCCATACGAAAACCAAATATCAGCGGATGGTGATAAATTGAGATAATCTGTATTTCGCCAAATATGCAGATATGCCCAAAAAAACACAACTATTTTTAGACCTTAAGAAGTGCCGATATGTTGTAGACCACAGGTTTTAGTTTTTAAAAAAGACTTAAAATGTTTCTATCAAAAAATGATTAATTGATCGTAGCTTAATTACATAAAAGAACTGTACAACCAAACTAACAAGCCTGCTATGATCCAGTTTAATCCAGATTTTAATTTGGATTCTATGTCACGTATATCTTGAACTCCCCTCTGGCCTGGGGACTGATTGCTGACTGATCTACTGAGTTGATATGAGGGATCACCCCGTCCAAAAAAATTGCCCAGCTGTCCAATAGAAAATATTATTATCGGGGCTGCCCCTACATAAAACAGAATATCCTGTAATGATGTCTCCGATTCTTTCATTATGTACCAAATTGCAAACCCCACAACTAAAAGTGCGAGAGATAAAATAATAGCAGTAATTATGTTTTGAAGTATTTTTTTGATCACGGATAGCTTCGGTTTTTTCATGACAAGTGCTTATGGATCTTTTTCTTCTGCGGGCTCTTGCGCTTTAACAACTCCCAAAAGGGCACCGCCACCAGGCCGCCGATGACACCGCCGACATAGCTCGGCAAACTAAAGCTAAAAATTCTGTGCCAGACCAAACCTGCAATAAAGCTGGCTACCACAATGATGATCAACGTAAATACCAGGCGCTGCCAGAATGGCATATCAAACCTCCTCATTTTTTTCTTTCCGTAATACAGCGTTTGGAAATTATCTGCAAGCCTGCGAGGAATTTTAGGCACCACCCAGACAAAGACCCTTTGCAAAATCATCAATCCGCTTCGGAGCTACGATCCTATTTGCGGCAGGTCCGGCGGTATTGGTAGGGGCTTGTGTGGCGAATATGGATTGGCGCTGTCTATTTCAGACGGCTTTTTGAATGCGACACTGCAGCGATTTTTGATCTGGGTAGCCCATGATAGGTTCGCGGCAGGCCACGTCGGTGAGCCGATTGGCGTTGGCTTCCCCGCCCCAGCCGTGGGGCGCCAGCACGATCCCTTCGGCCACGCGCTCGTCCACACGGGCCTTCATTTTGACCCGGCCGCGGTTGGTTTCGACCACCACCGGATCGCCGTCGGCGATGCCATACGCTGCAGCGGTTTCGGGCCCGATCTCGGCCAGGGGGTCCGGTGAAAGCTTGCGCAGGGCCTCGACCTCGTGATGTTGGCTGTGGGTGTAATACAGGTTGCGGTTGCCCACCGATAGGATCAACGGGTATTTTTCTAAAAATGACGGCTCCCCGCGAACCGGTCCTCTTTCCGGTTCCAGATACGAGGGCAGGGGACTGAAACCGACTTTTTCCAGCTCGTCGCTGTAAATCTCGATTTTTCCCGAGGGTGTGCGAAACAGCCCTTCAGGGATGGTGTATTTCTTTTCGGCGTAATAATCCCCCTGCGGTTTTTCGTTGAGCAGGTAGTCAAAGGATAAGCCGCTGGGCGCAATCATGAAAGACACAAATTCTTCCTCGGTTTTCCACGGAAAACTTTCGCTTAAGCCCAGCCGCCCGGACAACTCTGTCAAAAAGCGCCATTCCGACCGGCTCTCATACAACGGCTCGATGCACTGTTTGCGAAGCATCAGATAGGGGAGACAATGACAGACGTTATACGTATAACCAATGCCCCATTTTTCCAGATGCGAGCAGGCCGGCAGCACGTAGTGGGCGACCCGGGCGGTATCGGTCATAAACAGATCGTGAACCACCAGAAGGTCGAGTTTTTCAAAAGCTGCCTTGAACGCATGGCTATCCGGCATGGATATCAGCGGGTTTCCGCCGATAACCATGAAGGCCTTGAGCTTTTCGGGAATGCTTTCAGGGATCAGCGTCACTACGCCGTAAGGCGCCTTGCGGCCCCACAACTCGTAAAACAGCGGATACTGGTCACCGCCCAATGGCATGCCTTCCACGCTGTAGCCCGGATGCCCAAAGCGCGGCGGCGGGCTGGTCACCCAGCCGCCGGGAACGTTAATGTTGCCCGTAATCGTTTGCAGAACCGCAAAGGCGCGGCTGTTTTGCGTGCCGTTGGCGGTCTGATCCTGGGTGCAGGTCCCCTGAAAGATGCTGGACCCTTTGGTGTTGGCAAAAAGCCTTGCCAGCGCGCGGATATCGTCGGCCGCAATCCAGGTGATTTCAGCCGCCCATTCGGGGGTGTACGGCTGCACATGGGCGACCAATTTGTCAAAACCGGTGGTATATTGCTCCACAAAGTCACGGTCAAAAAGATCTTCGGCAATCATCACATGCATCAGGGCCAGGGCAAGGGCGCCGTCGGTGCCCGGTCGAATGCGCAGGTACATATCGGCCCTGTCAGCCAGCGGGATGCGCTTGGGATCGATGACCACCAGTTTGGCCCCTTTCTTCAAATTCTTTTTCATGAAAAATTTAAGCGGAAAATCGGACTGGTCGGGGTTGTGCCCCCAGAGGATATACAGGTTGCTGTCCGGCTCTTCGGTAGGATAGCGGCCGAAGGTCAATTGGCGTGTGCGAATGCGCATACGGTAGCAAATGCTTTCTACCGAGAAAAAGTTTGGGGACCCGAAACCCGAGCGCAGCAAATGCACCAGGGTCGACATTTCCAGATTCTCAACGCCAATAGACCCACAGAAAAAGCCGAAGACCTGCGGGCCGAACTCGTCTTTTAACCGAAGCAGTTTCTGAGCAATTTCATCCAAGGCCTGCTCCCAGCTGATTTCCGTGAATCCGCCATTGCGGCGTTTGAGCGGGTGTTTAAGGCGGTTGGGGCTGTAAATGACATCCAGCGCGTTGGCGCCTTTGGGGCACAAGCGGCCCTTGTTGAGGGGGTGGGATTCCAGGCCTCTGATTTTGACGGCTCTGCCGCCTTCCACCGTCACCTCGGTCCCGCAGCTATGATAACAGAGGGTGCAATCGGTAAAGATCTCTTTTCGGTCCACCATGACGCTATCCTTCCGTTAATAATCTATTTTGCTTTAACCTTTCTCAAAATCTTTCTTTCTTCTTCCGGTATCGGCGGCGGCGCAGGCTCACCGGTCAACTGATCCACTGCACCAAAACGAGGCGGGCAAACATCAAAGCAGGTGCCGCATTTGATGCATTGATCCTGGTCGATGACATGGATTAGGTTCTTGCCGCCTGAAATCGCTTCTACCGGGCAGCGCTTGCGGCAGATCATACAGGCCTTGCATTTATCCGGATTGATATAATACGAGATGACTTCGCTGAACAGCTTTTCGATCTCCTCGCCGGTAAACAAGGCGTCATATTCGGATTCATCCTTAAGGCGTGACTGCAGTTTTTTTCTTTTTTCGATTTTGATGTAGGGGACCAGCTTGCGAATCTCATCAAGTTTGCTCTTTAATTCATCTGGTTCGACTCCGTCGCTTATGCCCAGCGGCCCCAGCTCTCTTATTTGCTTGCTAAAGTCATCGACCACTTCGGTAAAAATGTTGCCCTCGCCCGAAGACATAAATTCGATTCTGAGCCTTTCCGGATTCAGCCCCACATACGCCAAAATTCTTTTGCTCAGCAACACCATGTTGAGGGCATCATAATTTCCATGGGTGATATAGTTGCATTCGTTCAGCCGGCAGCCGCCGATAAATACCCCATCCATACCGTTTGAGAAGGCCCTGAGCACAAACTCCAGGTCAACCCTGCCGGAGCACATGACGCGAATCAGCCTGATTTCTGTCGAATATTGTAGTCTGGAAACTCCAGCCATATCAGCAGCGCCATAAGCTCACCAATGGCAGACAAAACCCAATATTCTCGGCTTAAACCTAGCTCCCGTGCTCATTAAGTTTTACTCCTTTGTCCGTGTCCATTCGGATATAACGTTATCTGTTATTTGTTATTGGTTAATAGTTTAAATGGAATGAAATCTATTTTAATTTCATAGTCATTTATACCGAGGTTTTTATTATGTCCGAAGAACAATTAACTAATAACCGTTAACGCCCGATTGGGCGTTTCTCGCTCAATTGGGGCTTTATTTGTTTCGCAAGGTTCGGAACAGCTCATCTCCGGCTGCCGCATCAATCTGGCACAAAAGATCTTCATCAGTAAAATGCTTCAGATAAATCGCCCCTGTGGGACATTTTGCGTTGCACAGACCGTCGCCTTTACACAAGACAGGGTTGACGACGGCCTTCTGGCCCAGTCGTGTCTCGCGAAATTCGATGGCGCCATAGGTGCAGGCGGCGATACAGGCGCCACACCCCATACAGGTCTTCTCATTGACTTCGCACACCGAACCGGAGACGGTAACGGTATCATGGGAAAGAAGTGTCAGGGCGCGACTGGCAGCACCGTAGGCCTGGTTGATCGCTTCCGGTATATGCTTGGGGTAATGCGCCATGCCGCACAGATAAACACCTTCGGTACCAAACTCAACCGGTCTGAGTTTGACATGGGCTTCTTTGAAAAATTCATCCGGACCCAGAGAGACCTTGAATTGTTGAGCCAGCTCCCGGGCTCCGGCGGAGGGAATTACAGCGGCCGCCAGGGCCAAGTAATCGGCATCGATGGCCAGTTTCTGACCCAATATGGGATCGGTCACGGCTACCCTCAGGACCGGCCGACCCTCTGACTCGAGCGCCTCCACTTGAGGCTTATCGGCCGGCTCCCAGCGAATAAAGCGCACATCATTGTCTGATGCTTCGCGGTAATAATCTTCTGCGAACCCGTAGGTTCTGATATCCCTGAACAGAATGTAGATATCCATCTGGGGATTTAACTGTTTTAGTTTCAGGGCGTTTTTAATGGACTGGTTACAGCAGATGCGGGCGCAGTAGTTGCGATCTTCCTGCCGGCAACCGACACATTGGATCATCACCAGACTCTGGGCATTTTTCAGACCTTCGTCTTCATTGAAGATCCGCTCCTCGAGTTCGAGGTTGGTCAGCACGCGCTCATTCTGCCCGTAAAGAAATTCGGTGGGTTTGTAGGCATCCGCACCCACCGCGATGATCGCGGCGCCATGCTTTATCTCGGATTCGCCTCTGTCAGATTTAATTTTTGTTACGAAGTTGCCGACATAACCGGTCGCCTCGGTAATGACGGCATGGGTATAAACGTAGATCGAGGGATGCTGGTACACCGTTCGCACCAGATCATCTAAGTAGGCCTGAACATCCATGCCATCCAGCGTGTAATGAATTTTTCTGGCCGTGCCTCCCAGGTCGGCATCCTTTTCCAGCAGGTAAACCTCATGCCCCTGGTTGGCAATGGAAAGCGCGCTGGTCATGCCGGCGATACCGCCGCCTAATACCATAGCCGTCCGGTTGACCGGCAGATCAATTTCCTGCAAGGGTTGTAAATGGCAGGCCCGCGCGATGGACATGCGGGTGATATCTTTTGCCTTCTGGGTGGCATCATCTTTTTCTTTGGAGTGGATCCATGAGCAATGCTCCCTGATATTGGCCATTTCAAAATAATACTGGTTAATACCCGCCTCGCGCAGCGTGTCGCGGAATAACGGTTCCAGCGTCCTGGGAGAGCAGGCCGCCACGACCACCCGATTGAGGCCCTTTTCCTCGACGGTTTCCGTGATGGACTCAGCCGAATCGGTGGCACATGAAAACAGCTGCTCGGTGGCGTAAACCACGTTGTCCAATGTCTTGGCATATTCCACTACAGCCGGAACATCGACGACTCTTCCGATGTTGGCGCCGCAATGGCACACAAATACACCCACTTTGGGCTCTTCTTCTGAAACGTCTTTTTCCTTAGGATATATTCTTTCCTTGGACAGTTTCCCCCGCCGGAAGTTGAGGTATTCACCACACTGGGAGCTGGCGCCGCTGGCAGAAAAAACAGATTCGGGAATATCCATCGGGCTCTGAAAAGCGCCGCTGACAAAAACTCCTGGCCGGCTGGTGGCCATCGGATTGGTGGGGCTTGCTTTACAGAATCCGTGGGGTTCAAGTTCGATGCCGAACTGATCGGCCAGATTCTGCGCATCAGCCGGCGGGTTCAATCCGACCGATAAGACCACCATGTCAAATTCTTCTTCTTTGACGCCGTCTTCGGGCGTGGCGTATTTGATGGTCACATTTTTGGTTTCCGGGATTTCTTTTCCGATGGTGACGTAGCTTCGGATAATCCGGACCCCGGGAAGCTGTTCGGTTCTCTGAAAAAAAGGTTCGAAATCCTTGCCAAAAGACCGAATATCGTTATGAAATATCGTGCACTCGGCCTCGGTGTCATGATCTTTGGTTAAAATCACCTGCTTCTGGGTATAGGTACAGCACACGGCCGAGCAATAACTGTTGCCGCCGGGGATGACCTGTCTGGAACCGACGCATTGAATCCAGGCGATTTTTTTGGGATGCTCCTTATCGGAAGGACGCAGGACCTCGCCCTCGTGCGGCCCGGTGGCGCACAGCAAGCGTTCAAAATCAAGACTGGTGACCACATTTTCCATCGTGCCGTACCCATAATCGCCGCGCTTCTTGGCGTCAAATACTTCATAGCCCGGTGACAGTACGATGGCGCCGACTTTTATTTCCATCTTCTCCGGTTCTTGATGCAGATCGATGGCGTCGTTTTTACAGACCCCTTCGCAAATGGCACATTTTTTCTCTTTCAGATAGAGACAGTCTTCATGGATATAGGTGACCAGGGGAACGGCCTGGGAAAAGTATATGTGGACGGCTTTATTGGCCGATAGATCCTGGTTGTACGGATCCGGGACCTTGACCGGGCAGTACTCGACACACGTCCCACAGCCGGTGCAATTTTCTTCAATGATGTAGCGGGGTTTTTTATTCAGGGAGACCGTGAAATCACCTGCTTCTCCCTCGACACTGTCAATTTCAGTATAGGTTAAAACCTCTATGTTGGGATGCCGGCCGACCTCGACCAGTTTGGGCGAGAGAATTCACATGGAACAGTCATTGGTGGGATAGGTCTTGTCCAGCTGGGCCATCTTACCACCAATGGCAGGTGACTTTTCAACCAGATAGACCCGGTAGCCCGAATCGGCCAGATCGAGGGAGGCCTGAATGCCGCTGATGCCCCCTCCGACCACCATTACATCCCCAAAATGGCTTTCTGCGAAGTTTTTACGTACCTGATCGATTTGTTCTTTTTCCATTTCCATTTGCCTTTACCCAATTCTAAACAACTTTTTGCCGGATGGCGCACGCGACTGAGGATTTCATATGCAAGGCATTTATGATTAAAAACAGCTTTTTTTAATTTTCATGCACCATCATGAAATTGCTTCGTGGATGATCTCCGTCAGATCCTTAATTTCGATTTTGTTACCATTGTCAGCCGGGTTGCCTTCACCTTCAGCGAGCATAAGTCTGCTTTCCTCAAAATGGGTGATGCAGTAAGGGCAAGAGGTGACCAGCACTTCGGCTCCGACCCCGGCGGCCTGCTCGAGCCTGAGATCGGAGAATCTTTCACCCTTGGGTGTCTCCATCCAAATGCGGCCGCCGCCGCCACCGCAGCACAGGCTATTTTCGCGCGTTTCGGGCATCTCGGTCAGCTCTAAACCCGGTATCGCCTTTAGGGCCACCCGCGGCTGATCATATATGTCATTGTGTCGACCCAGGTAACAGGGATCATGATAGGTGACTTTCCGCACGTATTCTTGGTTGAGCTCGAGCCGTCCGGCGTCAATCAGCTCGGCCAGATACTGGGCGATGTGAACCACTTCAAAATTCACCATAAATTCGGCGTACTCATTTTTAAACGTGTGATAGCAGTGCGGGGAAGACACCAGAACCCGCTTGACCCCGTTGTCAATAAAGGTTTTGATATTTTCTTTTGCCAGGCGTTTGAATAATTCTTCATCGCCGGTCTTGCGGATGCTTTCTCCGCAGCAATTTTCCTTGTTGCCCAGTATGCCGAAATTGACCCCGGCCTTTTTAAGAATACTGGCTGTGGCCACAGCGACCTTTTTTAATCGCGGGTCATAGCTGAGGTAGCAGCCGGGGAAATATAAGATTTCCATCTCCTCGTTGAACGCTTTGACAGACAGACCTTCGGCCCATTTTGCCCGGTCGTCGCGCTTCTCATTCAAGGGATTGCCTTCTCCTGTGAGGCTTGCACTGATGGTGCGGATCGATTTGACGGAGGTGGGAAAGACCCCGTACTCGGTGGCAATCCGGCGCAGCGACACGCCGGATTCGATTATTTTTACGCCCCGGGGGCACTGTCGCGGGCAGTTTCCACAGGATGTGCAGCGCCAGATATCTTCGCCCTCCACCTGCGTCATGCCGAAGGTGGCTTCACGGATGATCTTGCGCATGCTAAAGGTTCTCACCCGGTTCCACGGACAAACCGTGTCGCACAATCCGCATTGATAGCAGTGTTTAAATGCTTCGCCACCGTATTCTTTGATGACATCGACGATCTCTTTATAGTCGGTTAAATTCTCCACGGTCTGTATTAATCCTTTATATTATTGGAAGTTATTTGTTATTCGATATTTGTTAATAGCTTGGACAATGGCGGCTCTATCTGCTTTCTAATAACCAGTAACTAATAACGAATAACTTCTGATTGATCGCTATGCGATCAATCAGGGTTTAGTCTTTTTTTGACATGCGTGCCAGGGCATCCATGACCTTCTGCACGCCATGTTTTTTGGCCAGTGCTTCCAATCCGATCTCCAGCTCCTCACGTTTTTCTTCTTCTTCGCTTTCCTCTTCTTTTTCCTCGTATGTGAGGGCGTCATGCGGGCAAACCTGAACACACATGGGCACATCGATGGGCGGATCGTCTTCGCACATATCGCATTTTAGCGGCAGGCCCGAATCGGGCTCTTTGAAAAGATCCCTGGACGGGCAGGATACACCGCAGAAGCTGCACTGCCTGTATTGCTTGCCGTTGATCGTATAGGAATGTCTGCCGGTGCATTCGGCCGGCGTATAATCACCGGCCCGGATCGGTACATAACAATCGTTGAGCTCATCGATCACCACCCGGATGCGCGAGCGGGCCGGATTGATGCTGCTATATTTTGGATTGGCATGATATGCGGAGCAGGCGACCTCGCATGCACGGCACCCGATGCATTTATCAAGATCAACTTTGATTTCTTTGATGATTCTCTTTTTTGACTCAGCGCTCACTATTACAACCCCTTTCACCTTTTACCTTAATTTGCATGAAAATTAATGCGAAGTTTAGTTTGTAATTAATAACAGTAAGTCAAGCAAATTATAGATGTAAAACAAAATACCGTTCAGGTATGATGGATGAAAATCATTTTATCGCATTAATTTTCTCCCGATGGGCGAGCCGGAGGCTTACATCTGCTGCGTTATTCAGAGCGAAGCATAGTTAACTATAGCTTGACTTCGGCAGAGCTCAGTCGAGGCCCGCCCTGAAATGCCTTGCATATGAAAGCCTCCGACTCATGCAAAATTAAGGTACTTGTTTTTCTTTTTTCGCCGATGTTTCATTTGAAGAAGCACTGTCACCGTCAGTCAGGATACCTCTTTCAATGAAATCTTTGCCCACATAATCCAGGCCCAGTTCATCGAGGGTTTCCTTGGTAGGGATTCCATCATTGTTCCAGCCCTTGAATTTATAATATTCGTCAAGCAACAGGGTCTCCATCTCAGGATCTCTGATCTTCCAGTGGTCTTCGGGCGGCTTTTCATCGACTCTTCTTAAACCCCGTCTGATATTAAGGGCCCTAACCAGATTACGGTTCCTTCGGCCGATTTCCCATAACGAGTCCGGATCCAGATCCAGTCCGGTGGCATGGGAGATAAAATCCGGTAAATTATACAGATGATAGGGCGGCCTGCCGCCAAACTGGCCTCTGAACGAAGACAGAAAGGCGCAGGTTCCGATGGCGTCATCAATATAATGCATGGTCTCATTCCAATCCGCTATATTGATGGACGCCTCTACAGATGGATGGGTTCGCGGCTCCCACTCCGAAAACCATTTTTTAAACCGTTCAGGAGCGGCTTCCCAGTTTTTGACAAATTCTTCGCGCTCTTTTTTATCGGCAATGGGCACCTGGGGAAAAGACCCTTCAACCTGGGTGATGCACATCTTTTCACCGGTGGCATACATTAGAAAGTAGGGGTAATTGATCATTTTCAGCTTGAGGGGCACCTGCTCAAATTTTTTCATGGTGTTATGATCATATTCCTCGGCCCCTTTGCCGATTTGACGGGCGGCATGATACACCCCGTTGGCCAACGCGTCGCCGACCCCTTCGCGCCTTACCATTTTTTCCACCAGGTAGAAAAATCTTTCACCGGAGTCGGATGGAAAGCCCGGCAGGTCCTTGTCCGTTAAAATCCCGGCTTCATAGAGCTCAATGGCAAAGGCCAAAATCTGGGGTGTGGAAAATCCGTCCAGTCCGTATTCCTGGGTAACGCCCAGGATGTCATAATTAAAATCCAGTTCTTTATAGGCAGCCATCGCATAGGTCAGCTTGCTGTAGCATTTTAGAAAATAGGTGGGCCGTCCCGGATACGAAATCGCCTGATGGCAATCTTTGGGGCAGTTATAGCAGGCCGTCCATCGCAGCCGCACGCTTTCACTGATGGCCGCCCACTTCTTTTCCAGCTCCTCGTTCCAATACCCTTTGATCCGCTCGCGTGCATTGCCCCAGGCAAAATTATTGACATGCCATTCTTCGTCGTCTTCGTGCAAAAAAACATCCCCACAATAGGGGTTATCATAAATGGCCTGGTACTTGGGATTGCACAGCTCAAAAAGCTCGGCCGGCCGGGCCACATTGATATCCTTGGTTCCGCGAACGGCGACGGCCTTTAATTTTTTATCGCCCATGATCACCCCCACGCCTCGTGAAGCGCTGGAGTTGGCATGCTCGATGGTCGACAGATAGACCCTGTTTTCACCAGCCAGGCCGATGGCGGCCACCTGGGCTTCGGACTCGTTTAACTCCTCCTTAATACACTCGCCCGTTTCCAGAGCGCCTTTGCCCTGCAAATATCTCGCATCGCGTATTTCGACTTTGTCATTATGAATCCACAGATAGACCAGATCCGAGGCTTTGCCGCGAATGATGATTTTATCATAGCCGGCATGTTTTAGTTCCGGTCCAAAAAATCCACCGAACAGTGAATGTGAATACAGATTGGTCTGGGGAGAGAAGGTATCAACAGACGTCCGATTGGCACCGGGAACCGGTGTGGAAATTAAAATACCCGCGCTGAATATCAGCAGATTGTCGGGTGAAAAGGGCTCGACTTCCGGCGGAACCCTGTCCCATTGTATCTTTGCGGCCGTACCCTGACCCCCCAAATGAAGCGAGGTTAATTCCGGGTCAGATTCCACCCGTTCGATACTTCCGCGAGATAGATCAATCTCTAAATTGTATCCTGTCTCTGCGTACCTCATTTTTTTCCCCTTCTAAACGGACATTATGTTTGATGCACCAGAAAATGGTGAGATAAAATAATCAAATTATTTGAAATTTTAGAGGTGATCGATATTGGCTATAAATTAACTACAATTTAGCTACAAAATAGCCACATAAAAAATGTTTATAGGGGGTTCCCCAAAATTTGTCAAGCAAAAACTCATCGGTTTTAGCAGGCAAAATTCAGGGTTTACTGGCACATATCCCTGAGGTGCGATGCGATATCACAAAGTATAAACATCCTGTTTGAGCTCCTGTTCCAACGCCATTGAATTGGCGGCATAATGCGACGCCATCCATTTCAATCCCGTCTGCGCATTCAGTAGTCCTACGACACAAATTCCGTTAGAAAACAGAGTGTTAGATTTCGAAATGGTGTTGTCCCTAAAGCGCTCGAGGCAATCGTCGGTCGGCTCATTGTGCGGCTTACGGTGCCAGGAATCGGCCTTCATCTCACACCTATAACTGTATTCAAATTTAATCTATCCATTAATCATTTCATAATAAAATTAATAATTTACTAAAGATTTTGTTAACTAATACCGATCTTATAACTAGATTACGAAAAATTCAGTGGACTTGCGTTAGGGGAAGGGGCACAATTATGAAAAAAACAACCGTCGCATTCGCTTGCTTGGTATTCTGTATCTTTGCTGCCGGGACCGTGTTCGGTAAGGAAGCTGAGTCAGTGAGAACCTTACCACCGGTTGTTGCGCAAACCTATGGCATGGCCGGTACCATTATCATGTGGCATACGATTGATGGTGATGGCAAAGCGGATTACAAAGCCACCTATGTTTTCAAAGATGGCAAGCTTATTCAGATCAGTCAGACCCTGGCATCACAGGATGATTTCAGATACCAGATTTTTGGACGATAGTCATTCATGTGGAAATGAAATTGTGATGTTGCGGCCATCTATGTTTTTATAGACCCCAATGGCCGAGGAAAAACTCCATATTTTCTCTGCGCCCGATGTTCTTTTTATTTTTGTTGACCGCTGCTATTCTGGTTTTATATTACATTCCAAATTCAACACTTCCAGCTCAGATTTTTCAACACTTAATGGGAGCCCTTAAGCAATGGCATCCGCATCCTCTAAAAAGGTCATCATTGCTGCCCTAATCGGAAACGCCCTGATTGCGCTGACAAAGTTCATCGCGTTTTTTATCACTAAAAGCTCGGCCATGTTGTCCGAGGGGGTTCATTCGGTCGTCGATACCGGCAATCAAGTGTTGCTGCTTTATGGATTGCACCGGGCCAAGCGGCCTGCTGATGAGCAGTTTCCCTTCGGGCACGGCAAGGAGGTATACTTCTGGGGTTTTGTGGTGGCGATTACCATTTTTACCATTGGCGCCGGGGTTTCAATTTATAAAGGCGTGCACCACATTATGCATACCATCCCCATCGTGAATACGACGATCAATTATATTGTGCTGGCCTGTGCCCTGGTGTTTGAAGGTGCGGCCTGGTATTTTGCCTTTACTGAATTTACTAAAGCCAAGGGAAAATGGGGCTATTTCGAAGCGGTGCAAAGGGGTAAAGACCCGTCCATGTTTGTGGTACTATTTGAAGATTCGGCCGCCATGCTGGGCATCATCGCTGCATTTGTCGGCATTTTTCTGAGCCAGGTTACCGGAAACTATGTTTACGACGGCATTGCCTCGGTGTTCATCGGATTGATTTTAGCCGGGACGGCCTGCTGGCTGGCCTATGAAATAAAGGGGCTGCTGATCGGTGAAAGCGCCCGACCTGAGATGGTCAAAAATATAAAAGAGATCGCAACATCCTACCCCAAAATAAAATATGTCAACGAAGTGTTGACCCTGCATATGGGGCCGGAGTTCATTCTGCTAAATATAAGCGTGGACTTTGCCGACACCGTCTCGGTCGGCGATATTGAAGAAACGATTTCCAGGCTGGATCGGCACATCAAACAGACCTACCCCAAGATCAAGCGCGTATTTGTCGAAGCCGAAGCCCGGCAGGATAAAAACGCTGATAGCGAATTGACCGCAGAAGTTTGATCGTTAGCGCAATCAGAAAAAATCATCCGCAGATTACACCGATTACACCGATTATTAAAAAACAAGTTATAAAATCCATTTTCCAAATTACCCCAGTGTGCTATTCTCTGTTCATTTCTTGACAACTTCCCTAATTTTTAGGATATAAAAACTTGTAAACATTTCCCTCTGAATAGATTCGTTTGCCCGAACTGAATCTCTCATCTTCATCTATTTCTATACTTAACTCTATATTCGGAAGCTTATCCTGACTTCGACCTGCACAGAGAATCAACTCACCGCAACCACACTATAAATCAGGCCCTCATAATCCTTAACCTTTGTGGAGAATCCCATATATGAGGATTTGTTGGAGGTGCTGATACGAATCGTCTAATGAGAAAGCCAAACTTAAATTTGGCTTCATAAGGCAAAGGAGGCGATATGAAAATTAGAATAAACGTAAATAGAACCTTGAAACAATTATTCTTGTGTGCATTGGCGATTCTATTGATATGGACCACCGGATGCGCGGTACTTAAATCATCCGATCGTTACTTTTTAGGTTCTCAAGATATCTGTGTTTTTTGGGCATATCTGCAATTTTGGTAAAATACAGATTATCTAAAGATATCAGTAGTTTCCAGAATCCTCCTTTTTGATTGAAAAATTCAATCAACCTGAATATAAATACATATAACATATTTCTAATTCTCCTATTCCAACTGGCCTGAAGCGATTCTCCTTTTCTATAGCCGTAAACGATTTTTCTTTTTATTTTTGGGCTCCTTCGAATAATCATTTGCTGAGTTCATCTGTTCCTATCTTTTAGAAATGCATTGCCTTTAAACACTCGTTTATATGAAAGGAGGGGCACTCTATGTCCGAACAGAAAGTCGCTTTGATTACCGGCGTTTCATCAGGTATCGGGCAGAGCATCGCAGGACAACTGGCTCAAAAAGGCTTCGCCGTCTTTGGGACGAGCCGGAATCCACAGGAGATTGATTCAATGCCCGGTGTAGAAGTCTTGCCGCTCGATGTGCGTTTAGATGAGTCGGTCAAGGCATGCGTGGACGCAGTATTTGCTCAGGTGGAACGGCTGGACATCCTAGTTAACAATGCCGGTTATGTGTTGGGGGGCGCGATTGAAGAAGTCTCCATTGAAGAAGCCAAGGCACAGTTTGAAACTAATTTCTTTGGGGTGATGAGAATGGTTAAAGCGGTACTCCCGATGATGCGACAGCAGCGGAGCGGGATGATTATCAACATTAGCTCACTAGCTGGGTTAGTCCCCTCACCGCCATTTTTGGGGATATACTCAGTCAGTAAGTTTGCTTTGGAAGCATACACAGAGCACTTGTGGCGTGAGGTTAAACCGTTCAACGTACGTGTATCGCTGGTTGAACCAAGCTTCATCAAAACCAATATGATGCGCAACCAACAGAATGCCGCTGAACCGATCGGAGACTATGACCCTTGGCGAGAGCGAGCCTTTGAAGCGTCGCGCCAATTCGAGGCAAAGGCTCCTGAGCCAACACTCGTGGCGGATTGCGTCGTGCGGATTATCGAGAGTAAATCGTCGAAGTTACGCAACAGAGTCGGCAAGGAAGCCATCTGGGTCCCTCGACTCCGTAAACTATCAACGGAAGCAGGATTTGAACGGTCGATCAAAAAATTCTTCCATCTGGATGTCGAGAAATAGCCGCCTAAACATCCGTTGCAGTTGACGGCGGAGGTCTGCGGTTTTTATGTGTGTTCTGAGTTGCGGTAGGTTTCGGTTGATCGAGCCCTTTGTGGCAAAATTCATCCGCAACTGAATGTTTTCGTTAACAACCTTTGATTTTTCCAACATATCGGCAAAATTGACGGCCTTCAAAAATTGGTGATGTCAGATTACAATATCTGTAATTTTGCAAAAGTTGTAATATTCTCAATATAGTGCGCCACGAGCGCACTTTGTATAAAGTGTGCGTAACTGCACAGAAGATGAGGGTGGGCCCCTCGGAGCCGGCTTGCAGGAGCAGGCTTCAAACTACCTAAAGCTGCGTTGG
>JASFIV010000066.1:0-18073 GCA_050122475.1 Desulfobacterales bacterium
TTAGGGTCTTTGGGTTTGGGTTTCTTTTTGTTTGTTTTTGCCATGTCTTCCCCCTCCAGTTAATGGGTAAAAAGAAAATCCTGAAGCTAAGCCGTCGCGTTTATGAAACCAGGGATCACACCAGGGACTTCCCGTATTTCTTGCGCTGTTCTTTCATGAGCTTTAATTCTTTGTCGCCCGGGATCACAATTTTGGGATCCGGTGTAAAATTCAGCTTACGGTTTCTGCCTCTGTAGCGCACTGAATTCAGGATGAGCTTCATGGTTTCCCGCCGCGCTAAATGCTTGTCATCAGATCGGACGACCCACCAGGGCGACTTTCTGGTATGCGTCTTTTTGAGCAGCATGAATTTTTTCTCGGTAAATTCGTCCCACAGGTCCTGGGCCTGCAAATCCACTTCCGACAGTTTCCATTGCCTCAACGGATCGTTCTTTCTTCGATCAAAGCGCCGCGCCTGCTCTTCCTTGCTAACTGAAAAGTAAAGTTTGAGCAAAAAGGTCCTGCCGTCGTCGTCGAGGAAATTTTGTTCGTAGGCGTTCACTTTATTCATAAAGCGGTTATATTGCTTTCGCGTGCAAAACCCCATCACCGGCTCGACCAGTGCCCGATTGTACCAGCTTCTGTCGAACAAAACGACTTCCCCGGCATGCGGGAAATGCTCGATGTAGCGCTTGATGTGCAGCTCTGTTTTCTGGACTTCATTGGGTTTGCCCAACGCCACTACGTGATAGCGCTTTTCATTCATATAGCGCGTTACCCGGCGGATGGTGCCGCCCTTACCGGAGGCATCCCGGCCATCGAAAAGGATCACCATCTTTTTGCCGGTCCGCTCCAGATGGCGCTGCATTTTGATCAGCTCGGCCTGGTAAGGCTTCAACTCCTCTGAATTATAAAATTTCTCGAGTACCGCCTGAATAATTTCTTCTTTATCTTTTTTTTTGAGAACCCCCAGAATCTTTCGCACGCGTTTGTCGGGCTTTACGCCTGAAAATTTCGATTCGACTTTTTTAAGCGTCTCCCTGACCAACGCTGACGTTGTCCCAGGCTCCCTCACATCTACACATTCGTTCCTGTTTTCGGCTACATCTGCAGTTTTCATAACAACCCTGAATTTACTTTTACGCGGTTACTGGGAAACTCCAGTTGGATACGTCTGATATTATCTCACCACGAAGAACACGAAGATCACAAAGGGAAAACACATAAATTTGCTTTTATCCTTTCGTGTCCTTCGTGGTTATACAGGCATCACTTGAGCTTTCTGCATAACCGCATTCTTTTAAATTAATTACTTCTCCATATTTATAATTTGAAATGCTCACCTAAGATTAAGCGATTGTCGAGGTTTATCTGCCTCGGGCAGGTTGCCGCCCTGTTGGGACGAAGCTGAAAGCGAAGCCCAAAGCTACACGGCAGATGGCGTTCCGCTCAATTTAATTTTTGGCCAGTTGTGTACATCTTCGCATAAACGTCCGGCAGTTTGTGATTTTTCAGACCCATGACAACCGCTTCGACCGCATAGGGAATTCGAAAATGCTCGACGGCTATCTTCCCTGAAGCCACCTTAAGGATTGCAAAGGAAGTCCGGGGGTCACCGTCAAACGGCCGCCCCACACTGCCGGGATTGATAAAATGCACACCATCTACCCGCTTATAATAGGGAACATGGGAATGTCCCATGATCTGAACCTGGTAAACGGAGTCCCCGGCCAATTGCCGGAAGCGGTTTTCAGGAGCAGTCGGAAACAATTCTTCATCCGGGTCTTCCAGGGTGCCATGGAATATCCCGATGCGCACACCGCCGAGCGTGATTTCCGTCTGTTTGCCTAATGATTGAAGATAGGTGATATTTTCGGGATGCAAATTTTCAGCCGTCCAGAAATACATCACCCGCTTTTCATTTTTCCCGGGCTTTTTGAGTTTCTTGCCATTTAGTATTCTTAAGACCTTTCGATCCGTATTGCCGCGTATGCAGATCGCATTTTTGCGCTCGCGAAACCATTCGATCGTTTCGTTGGGAAAGGTGCTGTATACGATAAAATCACCGGTATTAACAATCCAATCGAAGCGCTCCGGTTGGATATACCGGAGAATGGCGTCTAAGGCCGGATAATTTGCATGAATATCGCCCAGTAAGAGTATTTTCGTCATTCAAACGCTTGTTTTTTTAGCATTCTGGAAAATGACTGAAGTTCCTGAGATACTTTTTGATATTTTTTCTTTTTGGGTTTTTTACCCACATTTTTCAATGTTAGACTCAAGGCGTTGGCATTTTTTATGATATCTTTGGTCTCCTTTTTGGAAAGCTTGCCCGCGTGTGTAGTCAAATTATTCAGATGACTTTTAAGCCGTTTGGATTTTTTCTTAAAATCGATATAAAGTTCCAGGTACTTTTTTTTGTCCAGGGGCTTTAATTTTTCATTGGCCTGCTTTAAGCGTTTCCTGAGCACCGCAATCCTGTTCTTCAAGATCGGATCAACCGCAGCCGGTTTCTTTTTTTTGGCGGAAGCGGCTTTGGGTTTTGATACCACTGGTTTTTTTCCAATAGATTCTGCGGCCGCAGCCCTGATCAGCTTTGCATAGCGTTCACCAATGGTATTGATCCGCATCAATTTCTCCAGTGGTATTTCAGAAAGCTGTTTAATTGTTTTGATGCCGGCATCGTTGAGCTTTTTCATTCGGAGGGCGCCGACATGTTTGACCTTTGTGAGATCATCCTTTTTCATGAGGTTTACCTTTTGCAGTGGTCAGGTTCAAAAACCGGATTTGATTTTGCAAAAACAGCCACGCTCCGTCATGTTGAACACTATGGCGAATCAAAGATAGCGATTTGTCCATCAATTGCGAGGCCGACCGATTCAATCCCGGCACTGGATAATCTAATCACAAAATGAATGCTGATCGCGGTCGCGTCTGATTCCAAAAATACTGTTGCAAAGGGAGATAATAGGCTGAAATGAAAACAGAATGAAGGGCCGGGTATATTCCTCCGCTGTCGAACACTTGCTTAGGCGTTTGATGTCATGTTGATGGGTCATAAGCGCCTCGGGCGGAGTTGTGTTAGCGAATCGAATGTTCTTTTATAACTTCAGCCGTCAAAAATTGTCAAGCTGAAATAACAGATCGATTTTGTTAAAAATTAAAGTGTCCAACAAGGCTTTAGCCGGTTCAAAAGCGGAGTGTACAACTCGTGGCTGGAAGCCACTCCCACAATCAATAGCAACCATCACCATAAGCCACACCAGCAGAATTCATGTACATGTGGGAGCGGCTTCAAGCCGCGAGGTAAAGTTTAACTTCATGCAACACCGCTTTAGGCCAAAAAATGCGTATTTTGAAACGCGTTTTAGGGAATTCTGACCACCAAGACGGGTATTTTGGACCTTCGAATCACCCGGCGTGCGGTGCTGCCCAGCATGACATCTTCCAGCGTTCCATGGCCGTGGGTTCCCATCACAATCAGATCGCAGTTGTATTCTGCGGCGCTTTTGATAATCTCCTCGACCGGGTTGCCCCGCAGCACGATAATATCATCGGTGGTAAACCCAGCACCCGCCTGCTGCTGCTTTACATCCTCGCTGAATTGATGCAGGGCTTCTTTGATGGCCAGATGTTCCCGCTTTTTGCCGATCAGGGCTTCTTTGGCCTCATCCATTTGCTGGGATTTGATTTCTTTCCAGCGATCCTCGCTGATATAACCGATAACCGTCTGATCCAGCATAGCCGGTACTTCGGGCAGCACGTGAATCATGGTAATACCGGCATTATAAAGGTCGGCCAAACTGACCGCATATGCAAAGGCATAGCGGGCGTTTTCGGAAAGGTCGGTGGCGTACAGTATCTTTTTGACATCAACTTTGGGAAGGTCCATTTTTTGCCTCTAAATATTAAAGGGTATATTTTAGTTGACCGCCGCTTTTTTAAACATGCCCTTCAAGGGCTTAAACCAGATGCCGCTCAAAAACCAGGAATACGCATATGTGCCCAACAAAATCAGCACAAACGCTTTGATAATATCCCAGGCGCTGCCGTTTAAGGAAAAGCCCGGCACATAGCCGAATAAAAATGGCCCCAGATATAGAAATTTGGCGAATTTAAACGATGTAAAGGCTGTTTTCCACATATTGGCTTTGGCAATCGTGGCGCCTGCAAAGGCGGCAATACACACCGGGGGTGTGATGTTGGAATCCTGTGACAACCAGTAGACGATCATGTGGGCTGCGATTTCATTGACCCCCAGGTGGATCAGGGCCGGCACGGCCACCACTGCGGTAATCAGATAGGCGGCAGTCACCGGGACTCCCATTCCCAGTACCAGGGAAGCCAGGGCAACAAACAAAATCGTTAACACCAGAGAGCCACCGGCCAACTCGATGACAATATCGGCAAAGGTAAGCACCAGCCCGCTGTAGGTGAGCACCCCGATGATGATGCCGATAACCCCCACGGTGGCGCCGATCTTGAGGCTGTTCTCAGCACCGGCCCGCGAGGCTTTCACAAAGCTCATCAGTTCGCCTTTGACGTCCTCTCCTCTGGATCGGCGGTAAACAAGCATAATGATGGAAAAAACCAATCCGTAGAGCACCAAAAGCTTTGCCGAAAAGACTTTTTCCATGAAAACCATGCCGGACTCGCCCATCACGGGCTTGAGGATCCAGGGTAAAATCGTGCCGCCGAGGAGCAAAAAGGCGGCGATCCAGAATATCGTTAGATCGATTCGCGTTTCTTTGGTTTTGAAACTGACCGCAACACAGGTGGCCAATCCTAAAATGGCGGAGTAGGCCGGTGAATAACCGGTCAGCATAAAAATCGTAATGACGATCAAGGGCAATGTATAAGGCCACTGTGTTTTCAGAATTTGAGAGGCGCTGTGTTCGCTTTTTTCGCCTCTGATATTGTGCATCTTGGCTTCATAGTGCACCATGACAAACACGCTGAACACGTACATCACCGCCGGGAATATGGCCACCAGCATGATTTTAGAATAGGGAACCCCGGTCAGCTCAGCCATGATAAAACCGCCGGCACCCATGATCGGAGGCATGAACATGCCGGAAATGGAGGCTGCCGGTTCGATGCCGCCGGCCACATGGGGCCTGAACCCGGCTTTTTTCATCATGGGGATCGTGAAGGCACCGGTGGAAACGGTGTTGGCGATGGCGCTGCCGGATATGGAGCCGAACAGACCGCTGGCGATGACCGACACTTTGGCAGGCCCGCCGATTCGGTGACCCACCGCCGCCAGGGGATAATCGATAAAAAAGCGCTGGGCGCCGGACTTTTCCAGAAAGGCTCCGAAAAGGACGAATAAGATTACATAGGTGGCCAGGACATTGGCCATAATGCCGAACACGCCGTCACTTTTGTAAAAAATACTGGTACACACCGCCGGAAAGGTATCACCGGCGTGGGCAAACAGATCCGGCGCCAGGTGGCCGTAGACCGCGTAAATCAGCATCACGGCCCCGATGATCACAAACACATTGCCCACCACCCGTCGGGCCAGCTCGATGCCGATCAGAACCCCGATCATGGCCACGAACATATCAAATTGCGTCTCGGCCCCGGTGCGGTAGTTGATGGCTTCAAAATAAACAATCCAGTAGCCGACGCTGAAAATAGAAAGAAAAATCAGAATGTAGTCGACGACGCGCAGCCAGCGGTTTTTGGATTTATACAGCAGAAAGACCAGAACGTAGGTGATGATCACGTATATGCCGCGGTGGTACTGGGTTGCGGCCGGTTGCACAACGGCCGAATAGGAGTAAAAAAGGACCAGAATGACGGCCAGCACATCAAAGACGATTTTTTCAAATTTGTTTAATTTGTCGTACACTTTTTTACCCCCCTTTTGATGAAATTTGCGTCGGCCAAAAAAACCAGGAAAAAAATGCCGGTGCCATCCATTCAATGGTCAGTGAGATATGGGATAGCCAGCAGGCTACCCTCACTGCGCTATACCCATATCTCACCCTTGAGATCAAGCGGAAAAACCGCTTTGACTTGAAATAAAATCGCTGCGCGATTTTATTTCAGCATGCCTTTTTCTTTCCAGAATTTCTCGGCCCCCGGATGAAACGGGGTAACGATGTTGGTGGCACCGGTCTCCAGGCTCATATTTTTGAAGGTCTTTTTCTGACCGTACATGTGCTTGAGGCCTTCATCCGAGTAAATAATGGAAAGCAGCTCATAGACAACTTCCGGGGAAACCTTGGAATTGGCCACCCACAGGGCGCTGTCCTGAAAGGCGCCGGCATCGTAATCCACACCCTTGTAAGTGCCGGCCGGAACCGCCAGTTTGCCGAAATACGGGTACTTTTTGTAGAACCCGGAAGCTTCGGCGTCCTTGTCAAGGTTGACCAGTTCGATGTCATTGGTCTGGGCTGCCATGATGACCGCCCCGCTCGGAAAGGCGGTAAACAGCCAGAAGGCATCCAGCTGTTTGTTGCCGAAAGCGGCCGCAGCGTCGTTGTAGCCCATGGCGTTGCGTTCGATCTTGTCCCAGACACCCATGTGGGTGAAGAACAGCTCGCAATTGGCAAAGGCACCGGAGCCGGCATTGCCGACACCCACCTTTTTGCCGACCAGGTCTTTGACGCTCTTGATGCCCGAGCCCTGGCGAACCACCAGCTGGGCCGGTGCGCCGTAAAGCCAGGCCACGGCCAGCACATCTTCATATTTTTTGGGATCATTTTTCATCTGGCCGTTGCGGCCCAGCCAGACGTGCCCGGAATAGACCACGCTCATCTGCTGTCTGCCGGCATTGGTCTTTCTCAAATTTTCAACCGAGCCCGCAGATGTCTGGGCCTTGACGGAAAAAGTCTCACTGGCTTTAACCGGATCATAGACCTGAATGCCGTTGGCAACCACCTGAAAAGTTCCGCCGGCCGGTCCGCCGCCGAATATGACTCTTTCTTTGGCAAACGCGCTTCCGGAAAATGCCAGGGACAACGCACAGATTGCAATTAGAATCGTAAACAGTTTGCTTTTCATGGGTCTCTCTCTCCTAATAATTTTAATTAATCAAAATTCCGGCATCACACAACCCTAAAGCTTAAACGTATGAAATGCCATTTCAGTCATTGTCGTCGTTAATATCATCAAACTTTTCCTAGCAGACCACCTCCTTTCAATTTTTCCCCGGTATACTATTTACCCGTCATTTGCGACACTTTGCAATGCCGGCCAACCGGATTATTGATGCTCATTTAGACGGTGTGACAAAATTGGCCGTTGCCAGTTCTTGCGGCCAGACACACTCGAATTTGCCGTCGATGATTTGCAAAACCTGGGTCGGCAAACTATTTTGCCTTTCAAAGTTCTCATATGATGTAAACTTCACCGGCCCGAAAGGTGTCACCATGTCGGTTTCATCCAGTGCCGCGCGTATACTTTCGGGACGGTAAGAATCGGCTCGTTTCAGGGCATCTGCGGCCACCAACAGGGCTGAATAGGCTTCGGCACCATGATAGTCCGGTGAACTGCCGTGTTTGTTGGTAAATTGATCATAATATTCTTTTATCCCCGGATATTGCAAACAAGCCGTCCATAAGGTTGCCGTCAACAGGTGATTGGCGTTGGCACCCGCTTTTTCGATGAATTTTTGACTCGTGAAACCGCCGGCACCGCCAGCCAGTAATGAATTGATTTTAGCCTCGTGAATATTTTTAACCAGCAAGGCCCCATCCTTGAGGTAGGAAACCATGTAGATCACATCCGGCGGATTCTCTTTAAGGCGCGCCACGATACGCTTAAAATAATCCGGCTTGAGCCTTTCCTTGTGGTAGGGCTCGATGGCGCGCAGGTCGATGTCATTGCCCCGGCAGAACCACATCATCCGCAGGGCCCCACTGGTACCGTAAGGGCTGTTCTCGTAAACGATGGCCATGGATTTGGGCTTGATTTTATTCAGAAAAAAATCCTCAAGCCCGGTGGTGTAGCCCTGGGCAGGCGGGTTTAGCCGATAGACATTTTTCAATTTTCTTTGCGTGATGCGGTCGTCGGCGGCGGTGCACACTAGAAAAGGCCGATCCAGCTTTTCGGCCATTCTGGCCATGAATAAAGTGTTGCTGCTCTGATAGCCGCCCACCAGCATAACCGCTCCGTTTTTTTCGACCAGGTCGATAATCGCTTTTTCACCGGGCTTGGGTTTGCCCTGGTCGTTGGCGTACACCAGCTTTAGGGGGCGGCCCTTCACGCCCCCCTGCTTGTTGATCAATTCCAGGGCCATTTCAAGTGACGTTTTCATCATGTTGGCGTAGGTATAGGCCTCTGAATGCGGGATGCCGATAATTATGGGGTCAGACGCAGTAACAGCGAATGGAGCGGCCAAAATTGCAGCAATTGAGGAAAAAATGATAAGATAAGATGAAACTCTGAACGTTGGTTTCATGATCCACCTCCCATCACGGCCGATAAGGCAAATAATCAGTCAGTGGAAAAGCATTTCTCCGGCTGGGGCGGCAAGAATGATTTGTTTCCTGCATACCAGACAAATGCTATCTAAAAAGCAAAATAGCCTTTTGAACGAAACGGGATCTACCTGCTGTCATTCAACAATATGGGTGAGGTGGATAGCGAAGCAATTTAGCAGAAAAAGGGCTATTTGCTGAAATATGGTGTTGAAACCTACAAATAAGCGGAAAAACTGTCAATTAGACGATTTCTGATTTTTTTGTCAGAAAATTTCTTACATAATAATTTGCGGTTATCTGGGAAACTCCAGTTGGATACGTCTGATATTTTCTCACCACGAAGATCACAAAGGGAAATCACATAAATTTACTTTTATCCTTTCGTGTCCTTCGTGCCCTTCGTGGTTATATATGCGTCGCTTGAGCTTTATGCATAACTCAAAAAGAGTAAATTTACAAATATTAAAACACAATCGGCGAATTTCAATTGGCGGCGGAAGCGTCTTAATTAATTTCATAATATATTTCAGATACATAAGACTTGAAATGACCGCCGATTTTTTTAAATTATTTGCTATCGAAATTCGGTTGGTGTAAATATAGATGTGTTAACCTTAGCGATGAAGCCGATCAGGCGATTGGTGAAAATGGCTTTATCGACTTTTGTGCCCGGAAACTCGAATCATGAAGCTTCGCATCATTTTAATCGTTTTGTCTTTGCTGGCCTTTTTATCGGCTTCCACCGGCGGTTATCTGTATTATTCATCATTAAAAGAATCCGCCCTTAAAGAAGCTGAGCGGCAGGCAGATCAGCGCTTGCGAACCATCAAAAAAAATCTAAGCATCTTCCTTGCTGAAAACGTCAAACCCGTAAAAACCCTGGCCGGCATGCAAACGCTACGGCTGGCCTTGATTCAGTCCAATGCCGAAAACCTGGCTGCGGCCAATGCCACCCTGGACCATTTCAAGAAAACGCTGGCTGCCGATGAGTGTTACCTGATGGACCCCGACGGCGATACCATCGCCTCGACCAATCGCGATGCCCCCGATAGTTTTGTAGGCCAAAACTTTGCTTTTAGACCCTATTTTAAAGAGGCTATTTCAGGTTACCCCGGCACCTACCTGGCCCTGGGCACCACATCCGGCAAACGCGGCGCCTATTACAGCCATCCCGTGTATGCGGAAAACGGATACGCCCCTGTCGGCATTGTGGTGATCAAGGCTTCGATCGAGTTAATTGAAAGCCAGCTGGGGGCCGAATTGGATGAAATTGTGCTGGTCAACGACCCTCATGGGGTTATTTTTATTTCCAACCGTAAAGAATGGCTTTATCACTTGTTGTGGAAATACAATGAAGATAATATCCCGTTGATCAAACAGTCCCTGCAATTCGGCACCGGCCCCTGGAAATGGACCGGTCTGGAATCCAGAGAGGATCATATCCTGGACCGTGACGGCAATTCCTACCAGATCCAGGTGGTGGAACTGGGATCAAACTATCCGGGGTGGAATGTGGTGCATCTGCAAAGGCTGGATGCCATCACACAGGCCGTCATCGAGCCCCTGATAAAAACCACCGGTCCCATTGTGCTGGCGCTGTGTGTCCTCATTGGCATAGCGGTTTTCTTTTTGTACCGTCAGGCCAGCCATGAAATCCGGCAGCGCAGATCAGCAGAAAGAGCGCTGCGCAGCAGCGAGGAACGCTTTAGATCATTGTATCATCACACGCCGGCCATGTTGCACTCTATCGATCCGCAAGGCCGTCTGATCAGTGTCAGTGGTTACTGGGCGGAAGTTATGGGCTACGATCGCGATGAGATCATCGGTCGTAAGCTGACTGACTTTTTTGCGCCGGATTCCCGCAAATACGCTGAAGCCACCGTAATCCCTGAATTTTTCAAAACCGGGTTCTGCCAGGATATCCCTTATCAGTTTATCAAAAAAAATGGTGAAAAGATTGACGTTTTGCTTTCGGCCATTGCCGATCGCGATGCCAACGGCAACATCGTACGCTCTTTAGCCGTCTCAATTGATGTCACCCAGCGAAATCGTGCCGAGGAAGCTCTAAAACAGGCCAAAGAAGAGCTCAGCATCTACTCCAAGGATCTTGAACGTCTGGTTCGCAAGCAGACCGAAGAAATAACCAATATATTAACCTATACGCCGGCGGTCGTTTATATCAAGGATAAAGCCGGGCGTTACACACTGGTCAACACCCGCTATGAAGAGTTGTTCGAGGTCCGTAACACCGAAATCCGGGGCAAAACCGATTATGATATTTTACCGCAAAAACTCGCCGATCAATTCCGCGCCAGCGATGCGCAGGTTTTAGAAGAAGCGCGCTCTTTGCAACTCGAAGAACATATCCAGCAATCCGACGGATGGCACACCTATCTGGCCGTTAAATTTCCGATTTATGATGAATCCGGTGCCATCAGCGGCATATGCGGGATCTTGAACGATATCACCGCAGTCAAAAAAGCCCAAACCCAATTGCGGCGGCTATCCGGTAGCATTATGGCCAATCAGGAAAAGGAGCGCTCCGCCATAGCGCGGGAACTACACGATGAACTGGGGCAGGTACTGACTGCACTGCGAATGGATTCGGTCTGGATGCATGAGCGTTTAAAAAAAGCGGATCCCGAAGCGGCTGAGCGCGCCTTGACAATGTGTAGGCTGATCGATAAGAACATCGAGGATGTACGCGGCATGGCGTTTCGTCTTCGACCCGGCGTTCTCGACGACCTGGGTTTGGTGGATGCGCTGGAGTGGTATACCGCTGATTTTGAAAAACGAACCGAAATCGCATGTGTATTCGAACACAACAACATACCCTATTTGGACGAAACCGTCTCAACCGCTGCCTACCGAATTGCTCAGGAAGCGTTGACCAATGTTGTCCGGCATGCAGCAGCCAGTCACGTCGAGGTGGCCCTTAAAACCCGCAATGGCTTGTTGACACTGTCCGTCGCCGATGATGGTCTGGGGTTTGATGCGCCGCATCTGTCTGAATCCGAAGGACTGGGGGTGGCCGGCATGCGCGAACGCGCCTCACTGGTGGGGGGGGCTCTGGAGGTCCAGTCACGACCGCGCAAAGGAACCCGGGTGTCCTTCAAAGTTCCGATAGATGGTCAGGTGGGTAGTTAGGCGAACATATTGAAAATTGAATATTGTATATTGAATATTTGTGGCGGTCGCTGCGCTCCGTCTTTTTTATAATCGATCCGCCGCAGGCGAACCTTAAATATTCATTATTCAATTTTCAATATTCAATTTATTATTAATTGCAGGTTCTCATGATTGGGAGACACAATTGATAAAGGTACTGCTGGCTGATGACCACAGCATTGTGCGTGCCGGGCTACGCCGTATCGTCGAAGAAAGCGGTGATATGGAAGTGGTCGCTGAAGCCGATGACGGTCGTGAAGCTATCCGGCTGGTCGAAGAAACTGATCCGAATGTAGCGGTCATCGATATATCTATGCCCGGATTGGATGGTTTGGAAGTTATCAGCCAGCTACAAGCCCGCCACCCCAAATTGCCGATTTTGGTGCTGACCATGCACGAGGAGGGGCAATATGTGGTTCGTGCCATTCAAGCCGGGGCTATGGGATACCTCACCAAACAATCCGCACCGGAGCAACTGGTAACGGCTATTCGCAAAATCCACGAGGGGCAACGCTACATCACGGATGAGGCGGCCGAGGCACTGGCGTTGCGGGTGGCAAAAGGGTCGGATGGCAAATCCCCCCTGGATTCTTTATCCATGAGAGAATTGCAGGTGTTACGCCGCCTGGCCTTGGGACAAACCAACCGGGAAATTGCGCGAGCCTATCATATCAGCATCAAAACGGTAGATACCTATCGTGCCCGCCTGCTCAAAAAGCTCGGATTGCGCAACAATGCGGAGTTATCTCGCTTTGCCATGCAAAATCAATTAATTGAGCCCTGATTCAGGCCCGGTTTTTTAGCAATAGCTGTGTGCAATCTTAAGATTTCAATGCGAGGGAAATCAGCGTGGTGAAAAAGGCGGCCATTATAGTCAGTTTTTTCGCCTTATTGGGTGGAATCATGCTTTCCGGAGCTTTTGCCGCTGACCCGATTAAGATAGGGGTATTGTTGCCGCTTTCCGGCCGCAACGCCGCGATTGGGCAGATTCAAAAAAGCGCAGTCCTGATGGCAGCCGCTGAAATCAACGCCCGCGGCGGGATCAAAGAACGCAAAATTGAACCCGTTATAGCAGACACAAAAGGCACCCCGGATGGGGGGCGTGCCGCTATCCGAAAACTAATCCAAACGGACAACGTCCTGGCCATCGGCGGCGGCTTTTCAAGTTCGGCAACCTGGGCAACCGGTGTCATCGCCCAGCAGAGCCGGATACCGTTTGTCGTAACCAGTGCTGCAGCAGACAAAATTACCGAGCAGGGCTGGAAATATGTTTTCAGGCTGAATCAACCGCTTGGTGAGCACCTGGAAGCCCTGGCCACGTTTATATCAACGAGGGCGGCTGAAATAAAAACAGTTGCCATCGTCCATGCAGCATCGCTGAGAAGTTCTGCTGCAGCCCGGCATTTTTTTAAAAGGTCTGCTTCACTGAATCTGGAGCTATCCATCAGGGAGCGTTTTGAAACCGATGCTGATAATTTATCAGGGGCGCTGGCCCGTGTGCAGGCCAAACATCCGGATTTAATTTATGCCATCACAGACGACGCCGGCAGCGCTGCTTTGCTGATGCGCCAATCCAAAGCGCTCAAGCTGAATCCGAAGCTGTTCGTCGGCGAGGGAGATGGATTTGGCCAAACCGATTTTATCTCGCAGGCCGGAAAGGCTTCCGACCATCTTGTCAACACCGCTTTGTGGACGCCTTTAGTGCCGCACCCTGGTGCGGCCGTATTCCATCAAAAATTTATGGACCGCTACAAGACCCCGCCCGAGCGCTACGGGGCTGAAGCCTATGCCGGAATGGTGGTGATTGCCGATGCCCTCAAACGCGCCCGGCAGTTGACGCCGGCGGCTGTTCGCGATGCGCTGTCCCGCACGGACATGATGACGCCGCTGGGGCCCGTTAAATTTGTGGCTTATGATAACAAAAGCCAGCAGAACAAGCTGCCGACTTATCTGGTTCAGTGGATTAACGGTAAGCAGGAAATCATCTGGCCCCAAGAACTTGCAACTCACAAGCCGATTTATCCCCAACCTCATTCTTCAGAAGACAGAAGTCAGAGGTCAGAAGACAGATAATAGATGAAAGTAGCTGCAGAATGATGCGATCTAATGGCCGTCTGTCCTCTGTTTTCTGTCGTCTGTCATCTGCTGAAAGATATTATAGATCCTTCTTGAAAAACTCTCCGGTATCGGCAATTTCTCCTGGCTTTTTGCTGTATTCGGTGGGTTCGGTGCCTTCCCTAAAGCAGACAAACACCGTTTCTTTGGATTCGGGAATCGGCAAAAGCCCGGTTTCAGCGTCAATCTGGGTGAAGACCACGCCTTCGGGCACCTCAAATATTTTGGGCGGCATATCGGCCAGAATGCGCTGCATAAACCCCAGCCAGATCGGGCTGGCGGCGCGGGATCCGGTTTCGGATTTTCCCAGCGGGGCCTCATCGTCAAATCCCACCCAGGTGCCGGTGATATAGCGGGCGGTGTATCCCATAAACCAGGCATCAAACAAATTGTTGGTCGTGCCGGTCTTGCCCGCCACGGGTCGATTCAGCGCTTTAACCCGCCAGCCGGTCCCATACTTGACCACACCTTCCAGCAGATGCGTCATGAGGTAGGCGGTGGTTTCTTCGATCACTTTGATGCGCTCGGGCGTCATCTCTTCGAGCACGTTGCCGTCCCGGTCTTCGATTTTGGTGATAAAAACCGGTTCGATCAAATATCCCCGATTGGCAAACACAGAATAGGCTTTGGTCAACTCGAGCAACGACACGCCTGAAGACCCCAGGGCAATGGAAAGATCCTTGCTCAAATCCGAATGAATTCCCAATTTATTGGCATAATCAATGGCATAATCAATGCCGATATCTTGCAGGATCTTGATCGTTACCACATTGCGCGATTTAGCCAGCGCATCGCGCATCAGCGTGGGCCCAAAAAATCGCTCCTTGTAGTTTTTGGGCTTCCAGGTAAAATCCCGTTCTTCGTCATCAAAGACGATGGGCGAATCAATAATAACCGATGCCGGGGTATAAAACCGCTCCGGTTCTTCCTCGTACTGTTTATCTAAAGCTGCAGCGTAGATCAGCGGTTTAAACGCCGAGCCCGGCTGGCGCCGGGATTGGATCGCGCGGTTAAACTGGCTGTCGCGAAAATCGCGTCCGCCAACGATGGCCTTGACGAATCCGGTCTCGGCTTCGATACACATTAAGGCGGCTTGGGCGGCCGGCTCCTGTTCCAGAGCCAGAGGCCATAATTCAGCATCTTGCGGTTTTTCCTTGGCTTTGACCCAGATGACATCTCCTGCTTGCAGGGCTTCGCCGGGGCGCTTAAGCTTGACTTCATAATAGGCCACTTCGATATCCGGCTGGCGCGCCCATTCCATATCGGCCAGCGCTATCTGCCCGAGCGAATTTCCGATTCTCACCGTAACGGCCTTGTTTTTATCATCCACCTTGATGACTACACCTTTAACGGTCCGGCCGGCTTCAAGGGGTTCTTCATCCAGCTCGGATTGAATGGCTTTTGAAAAGGTCTCAATTTCTTCAGGGGCCAGCTTTTTAAGTGGCCCGCGGAACCCCTGGCGCTTATCCAGTTCATGCAGGCCTTTTTCGATTTCTTCCTCGGCGATTTTTTGCATCTCGAGATTGGCGGCGGTATAAATTTTGAGCCCCTGGGTGTACAACATCTCGCGACCGTATTTCTCCTCGACGTAACGGCGCACCTGCTCGGTGTAATACGGGATTTCTTCGATATACAGATTGCGACGCGGTTTGATCTCGACTTCGGTGTTGATGGCCTCGTCGGCCTGCGGCTTTGTGATAAATCCCTCGGTCACCATACGGTTGAGCACATATATTTGCCGTTGTTTGGCCCTTTCCGGGTGCCGGAATGGCGAGTACTTACTGGGTGCCTGGGGTAAACCGGCCAGAATGGCGCATTCAGCCAGATTGAGATCCGTCACGGATTTCCCGAAATAATTTTCGGCCGCGGCTTCAACCCCGTAAGCACCGTGCCCCAGGTAGATTTGATTTAAATACAGGTAAAGGATTTCTTTTTTGTTAAAGGCCTTGTCGATCCGGTAAGCCAGAATCGCCTCTTTGATCTTGCGCGTATACGTTTTTTGCGGTGTCAGCAAAAAGGATTTGGTAACCTGCTGGGTAATGGTGCTGCCACCCTGAACGATGGTTCCGGCCTCCAGGTTTTTGAAAAATGCCCTTGTGATGCTGTAAAAATCGATGCCTTTGTGTTTATAGAACCGTGAGTCCTCAGCAGCAATAAAGGCATTGATCAGGGCCGGAGGCATTTCCTCAAGGGGCTTGATGATGCGGCGTTCTTCGAAGAATTCGGCGATTTTTCGGCCGTCATCCGAGTATACCGTGGTGATGATGGGCGGATGATATTGCGTCAAATTGTTGATCTGGGGCAGGTTTCTGCTCAGGTAAAAAAAGACCCCGACGCCGGCAGCCGCAGCCATAAAGGCAAAAATAAACCCCAGCAGAAACGACCACAGCAAAAATTTCCTGAAAAAATGTCGCTTCTTGGGCTTTAAGACGTCAGATTTGGATTTTCGTTTTGCCATTATGCCGCTAACTCCACATGCAAATCCCCGGCGCGTCCAGATCGATCGATCTCTGGTTTTCAAATGAAAAGGGAGTGCTCTATATGTTTAAAATTTTCAGACCACGAAGGCCACGAAGTTCACGAAGGGATTAAGAGAAACTATAAATATGTTTTTCTTTGTGCCCCTTCATGCTCTTCGTGGTTAGACAATCAGTATTTTTTCGCCTCCAAAGATACGAAGCTCACTAAGCTGTAAGGCTTTATAAGGTTGCGGTTTAAAATAATTTAATTGACATTCAATTGAGTTACAGTTACTTACAACAATTTGTGATTTAGGATAGTTGTTCTTAAATTCTAGTGCATTACAAACTTTAAGTTTAACGCCTTTATGGTACAATTTCAACCTGTGATTTTATAAAAAATGATGACACCCGATTTCGATAAATGTGGCGGTCTGATTCCGGCGATCGTGCAGGACTATGAGACCGGTGAGGTGTTGATGCTGGCGTTTATGAACCAGCAGGCTTGGGAGGCAACCCTGAAAACAGGCAAAGCCACCTACTGGAGCCGCACGCGACAGGAGTTGTGGATCAAAGGCCAGTCATCCGGTCATCAGCAAATCGTCAAAGAAATTCGCGTCGACTGTGATGAGGACACCGTGTTGTTAAAAATAGAACAGCTGGGCGGTGCAGCCTGTCATACCGGGCACCGCAGTTGTTTTCATAAAAAGGTTGAAAACGGTTCGGTTCGAATTATTGGCGAGCCTGTATTTGACCCCAAGGAGGTATACGGTAAGTGAAACAGCCAATCAAACTGGGTATTCCCAAAGGCAGCTTGCAAGATGCAACGATTGCGCTATTCCGGCGCTCAGGATGGGATATAAACGTTAATGGCCGAAGCTATTTTCCTGAAATCAATGATCATACGATTGAATGCGCCATTTGTCGCGCCCAGGAAATGTCGAATTATGTCGAGAGCGGCACGCTGGATGCCGGATTGACCGGTAAAGACTGGATTGCCGAAAACGAATCGGACATTCAGGTGGTCAGTGATCTGGTCTATTCTAAAGTCAGCTCGCGGCCGGCGCGCTGGGTGCTGGCCGTACCTTATGACTCACCTATTCAAAAAATTGAAGATTGTGAAGGGAAAAAAATCGCCACCGAGATGACCAATTTTACCCGGCGCTATTTTAAGGAACGAAACATTAATGTCAGTGTTGAATTTTCGTGGGGTGCGACCGAAGCCAAGGTGGTGTCCGGTCTGGCCGATGCGGTGGTGGAGGTGACCGAAACTGAAGCCACGATTAAGGCCCATGGCCTGCGGGTGATTCATGAAGTCATGCAGACCAATACCCAGCTGATTGCCAATCATGAAGCCTGGAAGGATAGCGCCAAACGCAATAAAATTGAACAGATCGCGCTGTTGCTCAAAGGAGCTCTGCGGGGCGAAAAAATGGTGGGCATTAAAATGAATGTCCCCGGAGACAAGATGGAAGAAGTGATCGGTATGCTGCCCAGTCTGAATGCACCGACAGTGGCACCGCTTTACCAATCCGAATGGTTCTCGGTGGAAATAGTGGTTAAATCCGAAGTCGTGCGCGATCTCATTCCTGAACTGATGAAACACGGAGCGGAAGGAATTATAGAATACCCCTTAAACAAGGTAATTTAGGCCTATAGCAATGAGGTGTCTAAATTAATCACATGTAGATCGCTTAAAATTCGAATCACTAAATCCGAAATCCGAAACAATATCCAAAATTCTAAATTCAAATGTTCTAAACAGTTTTGAATTTCGGTCATTTGATATTCGAATTTGTTTCGGGTTTCGAATTTCGGATTTTGAAATTAAAAGACTTTTCGATCCTGATTTAATGCAACATAGTTTTCATGAGAATATGGATGGAGACTGAGCAATGGTCTCAAAGCGAACTCGGG
>JASFIV010000067.1:0-17936 GCA_050122475.1 Desulfobacterales bacterium
AAACCTGCCGGCAGACCCGGCTGCCTTAGAGCAGGCGGCCGAGTTGCTCGCAGCGGCCGATTTTATCAATATCCATTGCGGCAACGGCGCCGAGCGAGCCCGTGCCGGGGAAACGGTGCGGGCAATGGCAGAATATCTGGGCGCTGCGGTAACTTATACCATCCGGGCGCGCGGCATCGTGTCTGATGAGCATTCTCTGGTATTTCACCCAACGTGCCTGTCCAGAATCATGGCCAACAGCCAGGCGGATGTCGTGCTGGCTGTCGGAACCCGCCTCGGTGAGCTGAATATGTGGGGCCAGCCGCCCATGTTTGGTGATGCAGACCAACAGCAGCTGATTCAAATCGATACCGAGCCGACGCATATGGGTTTGAATCGGCCGGTCGATGTGCCTCTGGTGGGCGATGCCACTGTTGTTTTAAACCAGCTCATGGAAGCGGTAAAAAGCCGCACGCAGAAGCGCAAACACCACCCTAAAATTGCCGAATTGCGCGCCGTTCAGGATGACTGGCAACGGGAACTTGATGGTGCGGTGGCTGATATGGAACGCTCGCCCATGCTCACTGGCCAGATATTAAAGGTGTGCAATGATTTTTTCCCACCTGATGCTGTCATGGTTATGGATGGGGGCAATACGACGCTGTGGAGCATTCATTATCATGTGGCCCGCACGCAACGGTCGGTCGTGTATTCGATGAACTACGGTCATCTGGGCACCGGCCTCCCATATGCCATCGGCGCCAAGCTGGCCCGGCCGGATAAAACCGTATACTGCGTGACCGGCGACAGCGCCTTTGGATTTAACCTGCAGGAGCTGGAAACAGCCGTTCGGCACCGGTTGCCGGTCATTATCATCGTTGCGGTTGATGGCGCCTACGGCATGGAAAAATCTGCCCAGCGACGGGCATTCGGGCGGGAAGCCGATTGGTTCGGCCACGATCATGCACCGGTCAGATATGATCAGGTCGCAGAGGCCATGGGGTGTCACGGGGAATTTGTTGAGAAGGGCACAGAGATCCAGCCGGCGCTCGAACGCGCCGTAAATTCAGGTAAACCGGCTGTCATTCATGCCGTTGTAGATCCGGAAGCGAATGTTGACCCCCCCGGTCTGTGGCTCTGGGTGGCAGCACGCACCGGTAAAATTGAAATGTAAATTCTCAGAGGCTCTTATGATCGGAAGAACAGTAACGACGGTTATTGATGCCGAAAAATGCAACGGCTGCGAATTATGCGTCAAAGTGTGCCCATCGAATACGATCAGCATGCAAGACGGTAAAGCCCGGGTAACCGGTGATCGATCGCTGCAATGCGGCCATTGCATGGCCGTGTGCCCGGTTGATGCGGTAAGGGTGGATGCTATCGACTCCCATAGCCTGAGCTTTGACAATTTTGACCTCAAAAATCGCTGGCTGCCCCACGGCGATTTTGATACGGACCGCCTGGTTCAATTAATGGCATCGCGACGCTCGTGCCGCAACTACACCGATCAGGTTGTCGATCGATCCATCCTGGAAGATCTGGTCAAAATTGGGACCACGGCACCCTCAAGCACCAACTGTCAGAAATGGACCTTTACCGTTTTGCCCGATCGGTCCGCCGTAAATGCGTTCGGCCAACGCATCGGTTTGTTTTTTAAAAAGTTAAACCGGCTGGCCGAAAAGCGCTTGATATGCAAAGCGCTCAAATTGATCGGCAAGCCTGCCCTGGACAACTATTACCGCGAGTTTTACCAGTCGGTCAAAGAGGGCTTAAAAGCATATGAGCTTCATGAGCGCGATCTTCTGTTTCACGGCGCTCCGGCGCTTATTGTGGTGGCCACCCGACCCGGCGGCAGCGGCCGGATGGAGGATGCTCTGCTGGCCACCCAGAATATCTTGCTGGCCGCCCACAGCATGGGGCTGGGAACCTGCCTGATCGGTTTTGCTGTAGAAGCTATGAAATATGACACCACCATCCAGCAGTTTATTACGATTCCGGCCGAAGAAACCGTTTGCAGCGTCATTGCCATCGGCTACCCGGATGAGGAATATGTAGGCCTGACGGGCCGGAAAAAAGTGTTGCTGCGGTATTTCGAAGGTTAAGGTGTTGGAGGCTTGGGAAGTTTTCAAATTTGATCGCTGCATGAATCATCAGCGACTGCATCGTGCAAACTCATGCGTAAGGGGGCGTAACAAAAGAACGACAATCAAAATTAAAATAATTGATCTAATGTAGAATCAATAGCACGCTTATTTCCGCTTCATGGTTATCGGCTGTTCTTTCACAACGCCCCCTAATGCATTCAGACAGTGCACGATGACGCTGCTGATAATTCATTTCGCTATGGAATATAGTTGGGCAGCAAAACTCCCCAACCGTTCTTATGCTGGCAGAGGATATAGGGTTTTAAACAGCGTATTGGGTATTTGTTTTGGGTAGGACGCGAGGTTATTGAATTTGCTGGTTTAGCAAAAAAGATGTCAAGATCGACTCTAGTTTATCGAGGTGGCCGGCGTAAAAGTGATCACAGCCGTCGATAATTTCAAACCGGGCATCCGGGTTCCAGGACGGCAACAATTCACGGATTTGATTTGCGGGCGCGATCTCATCCCGACTGCCGGTGATCACCAGTTTCAGGCAGTCAATGGGGCTGACATTTTCAAATTCGATGAACCCCACCGGTGGTGAAACCATCAGCATGGATTCGATTGCAGCGCGCTCGGCGGCGAAAAATCCCGCATTTACCCAGGCACCGAAGGAATAACCGGCCAGTGCAACTTCACTGACGTCCCTTTCTTGAACAGCTGCGATTGCAGCACGAACATCGTTTTGCTCGCCGTTCCCGCTGTCATAGGCTCCCTGACTGCCCCCGACGCCTCTGAAATTAAATCGCAGGGTGGCATAGCCGTTTTGCCGGTAGACTCTCTGAATGACTTCGACAACCGGATTATGCATCGTGCCGCCGTACAGTGGATGAGGGTGGGTGATGACCACGCCCCGATCGCCGGCGCCGGAATGCCACAGGCCCTCCAGTTGAATACCATCGGATGGCATCGTCATTTTTTCTTCGATTGTCATACTCAACCGACCGTGTTCAATATATTGATGATATCGCGGCCAAATTCCTTTACCTGCCAGGATTTTAGTTCTTTCATCTTTGACAGGCTGCCCATCGTAACCGGCTTCTGAACCGCTATGGCACTGATCAGTGCTTTGGTGCAAATGATGGCCGGATCCACTTTTAGCTGCTGTGCCATCCGATCTCGCCAGGTGCGGAGTTCTTTTACGCGTTTGGCCACAATCGCGGGAACCAGCGGGGCGGTCTTACGCGGGTATCTGGGCAAATTCTTTGTGGGTATTTGCAGCGCCCTTGTCACGGCCGTGATGATGTTTTTGCCGTAACGGTCGATCTGTTTTGATCCGAGAACTTCGGTTTTTTTGAGTTTATTTAAATTCGAGGGGCGTGTTTCAGCCAGCTTGAGCAGCGATTTATTTCCGATGATTCTGAAAAGCGGCGTGTCCTGTTTCTGCGCAATTTTTTGGCGCATTCGCAACAGTTCTTCCAGAACCGCCAGCCCTCTGGGGCCCAGCTTGCCGGCACCCTTAAAGCCGACGAACAGAGGGTAGGAATTGTTGTTGGTCGGCCTGACCCTGCTGAGATGACGACATTCCTCTTCAACCCATGACAGGCGCTTTTTGGTTTTAAGCTCCTGATGCAGACTTTTCGCCAGGGGAATCAGATAGCGCACATCCTGAGCTGCATAGGCAATCATCTCATGTGGTAACGGCCGTTTTGACCAATCTTTGCGCTGGTATTTTTTATCGAGGCTCACATTGTAGCGCTTTTTTAATACCGCCTCCAAACCGGTTTCTTTAAATCCTAAAAATCGACATGCCAGCTCGGTATCAAAAAGATTGCCAACGCTGATTTTAAAATCCCGATACAGGGATCGAATATCATAATCAGCCCCGTGGAAGACCTTTAAAATGTCGGTCCTTTTAAAGATCGGTTTCAGGACCGACAAATTGTTTATTTGTAAGGGGTCAATGACGGCCGTGGTGCGTCGGGTGGCAATTTGGATTAAGCAGACCTTCTCGCGAAAATGATACATTGAGTCTGCTTCCAGATCAACGCCGATGATTTGCTGTTTCGTGAGTCGCTCTGCAAACCGGTCGAGTTCGGAACGGGTGACGATATTCAGGTGTCGGTGAGCGCCGCGTCTTCGCATTTTTTTCTTGACCCTTCTGAGCGTTTCGCCTAATTCTGAATGCTTATTCGGATTAGAGGTTAAGATCGCACTGTATGATGTATTGGGAATTGGCCGGTCGCTCGCGGCCCCCTATGATTTAACTTCGCAGGTGGCGTTTGCCTAACTCCATAGAAGAATTATGGTGCACCCAACACGTTAATCGATAGCTCCCATTTGAATCTTTAATCAATTGGGATTATAATTTAGCCATTGCTTGTCTTTTTTAAAGGCTAATCTTCTATTCTATACTGGTTTTAATCATTTTATCAATCGTTCAATGATGATTACGGTGAAAAAACAATGGTAAATATAACACTTCCAGACGGCAGCCGAAAGGCTTTTGCAAAAGCCCCGACGGGATTGGAGCTGGCGGAGGATATTTCAGCGGAATTTGCGCGCCGGTGCGTGGCGATGGAATTAGAGGATCAACTGGTTGATTTAAGCACCCCGATCAGCGCAGATGCCCGTGTTCGACTGATTACCGAAAAAGATCCGGAGGCGTTGCACGTTTTACGGCACTCAGCGGCTCACGTAATGGCCCAGGCCATTTTGCGGCTCTACAAGGGCGCTAAGCTGACCATCGGGCCGGCAATCGAAGACGGCTTTTATTACGACATCGACATGCAACCGGTGTCAGAAGATGATTTCCCGAAAATAGAAGCGGAAATTAAAAAAATCATTAAAGCCAAATTGCCGATCTACCGCAAAGAGATCCCCAAGGCCGAAGCGATCGAATTTTACAAAGACGAACCCTACAAGCAGGAAATGCTAGCCGAGCTGGAGGACGGGACCATTTCAATTTATCAGCAGGGCGAATTTACCGATTTATGCCGCGGTCCGCATGTGCCGCATACCGGCTATGTGAGGGCCCTTAAACTGACCAAGGTATCGGGCGCATACTGGCGGGCGGATCCGACCAGAGCCCAGCTGCAGCGAATTTATGGCACGGCGTTCTTTTCCAAAAAAGAGCTGAAGGCCCACCTGAATTTCTTGGAAGAGGCCAAAAAGAGAAACCACCGCAAAATCGGTCAGGCATTGGACCTGTTCAGCTTCCACGATGAGGCACCAGGGATGCCGTTTTTTCATCCCAAAGGAATGGTGGTCTGGAATACGTTGCTGGACTACTGGAGGGCCGAGCACCGCGCTGCCGGTTATGTGGAAACCAAAACGCCCATCATGCTCAACCGCGCGCTGTGGGAAAAAAGCGGACACTGGGAAAACTATCGCGAAAACATGTATACTTCATCTATTGATGAGAATGACTATGCCATCAAACCGATGAATTGTCCCGGCGGTATGCTCATTTACGGACGCAAGCCGCATTCATACAAGGATTTACCGCTGCGGGCGGCTGAAGTCGGCCTGGTTCACCGGCATGAACTCAGCGGAGTTTTGCAAGGGCTGTTTCGGGTCAGGGCTTTTCATCAGGATGATGCCCATCTGTACATGATGCCGGAGCACATCAAAGATGAAATTTTAGGCGTTTTGCGTTTATCCGAGCGGATGTACAGCACCTTTGGCCTGGGGTTTCACCTGGAGCTGTCGACCCGGCCTGAAAAATCCATTGGTACCGACGCCCAATGGGAAGAGGCCACCGCCGGTTTAGAAGCGGGACTTAAGGCCTACGGTCAAGAGTACACGCTCAATGAAGGCGACGGCGCTTTTTACGGCCCCAAAATCGATCTGCATATCAAAGACGCCCTTAATCGGACCTGGCAATGCGGTACCATCCAGCTGGATATGGCCTTGCCGGAGCGCTTTAACCTGACCTTTATCGGCAACGACAATGAACGGCACCGGCCGATCATGATTCACCGCACCGTTTTCGGGTCCATCGAGCGCTTTTTGGGCATTTTGATCGAGCATTTCGCCGGCAAGTTCCCTTTGTGGTTGGCACCTGTTCAGGCGGCCATTTTACCAATCAATGATGATCTGGTACCGCATGCCGAGACGGTTAAATCCGAGCTCGAAAATGCCGACCTGCGGGTGGAAATTGACGATCGGGCCGAAAGCCTGAATAAAAAGGTTCGTGAAGCCCAGCTCAATCAAATTCCTTTGATCCTCACCATAGGTGCCAAGGAAAAAGAGGCCGGCACACTCTCGGTGCGCACGCTGGATGGCCACGTCAAATACGGGGTTTCCCATGATCAATTTCTGGATACGGTCCAGGAACATATCCGCAAGCGAGAGCTGGCACTGGATCTTTTTAAGTAATAATTGGCGAAAACCACGAAAACACGAAATATAAAAAGAACGAAAATCTTACTGTATTTTTCGTGTTTTCGACTTTTCGTGCTTTCGTGGTAAAAAAACTCAGAATTATCAAAAATACGATGACTGAAAATGCCGGTGTAACGACTTCTAAAATCCAATGGTGCGATTTGCGTTGTAAGTGGGCCGCTGCCGCCAAACTCGACGCCCTGGATGGCAGCTGTCATACCTTTCAATCTCTGTGGTGCAAAAAGCTTAAGAAGCATGTGACCAAAAATTCTCCCTGTGAGGTGCAGTTCGGTCAACGCCGCCCAACCACCGGATTTTAACGATCAAACCGCATTTGAAAACGAATATTTATTCTTCAAGTACGCGAAAATCTAACCACGAAAACACGAAATGTAAAAAGCACGAAAATGTTATTTTTTTTCGTGTTTTCGACTTTTCGTGCTTTCGTGGTAAATTCACTTTTAGTTCCTTTAATCATTTATCTTGCACATGTGAACATATGCCAGCGACGGGTCAATCAAAGCTGAAAATTTTCTTTTTTTACTGGTTGCCGCCGATTGTTTACTGCCTGGCCATTTTCATCCAATCGAGCTTCCCCGGGCCCGGTCGCATGCCGGAGGTACGGTTTTTTGATAAACTCCTGCATTTCGTGGCCTATGTCCTGCTGGGCATTCTGTTTTACCGGGCCTATGAGACCCTGCCACTCAAAGACAATCATAAGCTTCTGATTTTTATGAGCATTGCATCAGCAACCCTTTACGGTATCAGCGATGAAATGCATCAATACTTTGTTCCTTCCCGGCATGCCGATATGGCAGATGTGGCTGCCAACACGCTCGGCAGCATTTGCGGGGTTTACCTTTATTATCTGTGGAAAGTTCGGAAAAAATCACCATCGCCCGGCAGTCCATAGCTCTGAAAGCGCCGCTGCCGGATCAGAGCTGACGGCAAAACACATTTGGGGCGACAGGCTGAATGCAGGTGATATTTAAAATGGTTTTTCGACTGCGCTGCGGATTGACAAGATCCGCGAATTTCGTTACAAAAGATAGCTTAAATTACCTTTTACGGTTATACAGAAACCTCAAGTGAGGCAACCATAACCACGAAGGGCACGAAGGACGCGAAGAAAAAAAGTAGAATTTCCCTTTGTGATCTTCGTGTTCTTCGTGGTGAAAAGCATATCAGGTGTATTCAACAGGGGGTTCGCAGATAACTGCGTTACCTGCTATAGGATCACGTTTTGCTGATGTGGGCAACGATGTTTAATAATTCATCCCCTGCCATATTAACCGATCAAAGGAGTGAAACCGGAATGCCTTCCGAAAACAGCGTTCTTATCAACGGCAACAGATTTTCGTTTGAACCTGGAGACACCATCCTGGAGGTGGCCCATCGAAACAGCATCGATATTCCGACTCTGTGTCATCTGAAAGGAGCGATCCCAACCGGTGCCTGCCGCATGTGCGTGGTTGAGGTCAAAGGTGCGCGCAGTTTGGTAGCAGCCTGTGCCGCACCGGTGGCGCCCAACATGGAAGTTCAGACGGAGACACCCAAAGTAATCGAAGCGCGCCGTATGGTCCTTCAGCTGTTGCTGTCTTCCGGCAATCACAACTGCGCCGTTAGCGGAAGTACGGCCAACAACTGGACCGAATTTCAACTGAATGTCATCAAGGCCGAAGAAGACACGGAACTGTGTCCGGTCTGGGGGGATTGCCGTCTGCAAGATTTGGCTTTTCGCTATCAGGTCACCGGTGAGCGCTTTGAGGCCAACGAGACGGTCTATCCGATGGAAACCGCCAATCCGTTTATCATGCGTGATTTTTCGCGTTGCATTCAGTGCGGACGCTGTGTCCAGGCCTGTAACGAAGTGCAGGTCAACCAGGCCATTCATTTCGGCTATCGCGGTGCGGCCACCAAAATCATCGCCGCCGGCGATCGGCCTTACATCAACTCGGATTGTGTATTTTGCGGCGAATGTGTGCAGGCCTGCCCGGTCGGTGCGCTGGTCGAGAAAGATGCGCGCTACGAGGCCCGTCCCTGGGAAACACAAAAAGTGCGCACCACCTGCAGCTATTGCGGGGTTGGCTGCCAGCTTTATTTGCATGTCAAGAATAACCGGGTGGTTAAAGCCAGCGGGGTGGAAGAAGCGACGCCCAATTTTGGCAGCCTGTGTGTCAAAGGCCGCTTCGGGTTTGACTTTATCCATTCGCCCGATCGCCTCAAAACCCCTTTGATCAAAGATAACGGCACGTTCCGCGAAGCATCCTGGGATGAAGCCCTGGATCTGGTGGCCCGCAAACTGGGCGAGATCAAAGCCGAACACGGCGCCGACACCATCGGATTCTTAACCTCGGCGCGCATTACCAATGAAGAAAACTACATTTCCCAGAAATTTGCCCGCGCGGTGGTGCAGACCAACAATGTCGATCACTGCGCCCGTCTCTGACATTCTTCTACCGTGGCCGGTCTGGCCGCAGCGTTCGGAAGCGGGGCGATGACCAATACCATCGCCGATATCGAAGAGGCGGACGTGATTTTGATTACCGGCTCCAATACCACTGAAAACCATCCGGTGATTTCCAGCGGTGTTAAGCGGGCCGTCACCCAAAAAGGAACCAAGCTCATCGTTGTCGACCCCAGGCGTATCCGTATAACCCGTTATGCCGATAAATGGTTGCGTCAGAATCTGGGAACCGATGTGGCCTGGATCAACGGCCTGATGCATGTGATCATCAAAGAGGACCTGCACAACAAGCAATTCATCGAAAGCCGCACGGAAGGCTTTGACGAATTGGAAAAAATGGTCGATAAGTTTACCCCGGATTATGTTGAGCAAATCACCGGTATACCGGCACAGGAAATTATCGACGCCGCCCGGTTGTATGCCAATGCTGAACGCGGCTCTATCTTATATTGCATGGGCATTACCCAGCACACCACCGGGACCGATAATGTCAAATCCCTGGCCAACCTGGCCATGCTATGCGGCAATATGGGCATTGCGGGCGGCGGGGTGAATCCGCTGCGCGGCCAGAACAATGTTCAGGGCGCCTGTGACATGGGCGGGCTGCCGGATGTCTATTCCGGCTACCAGAAGATCATCGATGAGGCCGCACGCCAGCGCATGGCCGAGGCCTGGGGCGTTGACGCCTTGCCCGACCAGCCCGGCCTGAAAGTCACCCACATGATGCCGGCGGCCCATGACGGCACCTTCAAGGCCCTGTATGTCATCGGTGAAAATCCGGTGGTTTCCGATGCGGATGTCAACCATGCCGAAAAATGTCTGGATAATCTGGAGCTTTTGGTGGTGCAGGACATCTTCTTAACCGAAACCGCCCAGCGCGCCGATGTGGTGTTGCCCTCGGCTTGCTATGCCGAAAAAGAGGGCACCTTTACCAATTCCGAGCGTCGTGTGCAACGGGTGCGCAAAGCCGTGGAGCCACCCGGAGAGGCCTGGGACGACTGGAAAATATTTTGTGAAATTGCCACGCGGATGGGATATCCCATGGCCTACGATAGCAGCCAGCAGATCATGGAAGAAATATCAAGGGTGACACCCTCTTATGCCGGCATCAGCTACGAGCGCATCGAGCATGAAGGCTTGCATTGGCCCTGCCCAACGACCGAGCACCCCGGCACCCCCATTTTGCACGGCGCGCAGTTTACGCGCGGCAAAGGCCTTTTTCACGCGATTGATTACATCGAGCCGGCTGAAATGACCGATGCCGAATATCCGCTGTACCTGACGACCGGGCGACTGCTCTATCAGTACCATACCGGCACGATGTCCATGCGAACCGGTGGGTTAAATCAAATTGCACCCGAGGCCTTTGTTGAAATATCACCGCAAGACGCTCGCACATTAGAGCTGGAAGAAGGCACCCTGGTGAATATCGACTCCCGGCGGGGCACCATTCAGGCGCGGACCAAAATATCGCACAAGGCCGTTAATGGGACTGTTTTTATTCCCTTTCACTATGCGACTGCTGCTGCCAACCGGCTGACCAATTCGGCCCTGGATCCGGTTTCAGGCATCCCGGAATTCAAGGTTTGTGCGGTTAAGGTTTCCAAGGCCGCGTAGCGGCTCTTAAAGCCATCTCAAAAATGCATCTAACGCTCAATGGCTGTGTTAAAAACCGATTCAAAATGCTCGAATACTGCCGTGTATGCTCCACTTTTGAATCGGTTTTCGCCTTGCCCTTGAGCGTGATCTACTATTTTTGAGATAGCTTTCACCTACTTGTAGTTAGTAAGTCTTCAATCAAAGGCAGTGGCAGATGCTGTCTGATGTTAGGTTTCACCTACTACTTTATTACATAAAAAAACCCGGCCTTTTTTATTGGCCGGGTTTTTGTTTGTTTTTGAATTGACTTGATGCGGCTGCGCTTATTCCTCCAGTTCCTTTGACGGCAGCACATCCACATCCGCCAGATCCGGTCCCAGATAGGCGCGCTCATTTTCACCCAGGATACCCATGGACAGGCAGATCAGGGTCCACAGGTGTACCGAATGATAGCCGCCTTCAAAGTGCTCGCTGAGATCATGAATCTGGGAGTGGCAGTTGTGGCACGGCGTAATGCAATACGGGGCGCCGGTGGCCATGATCTGGTCGAATTTGACTTTGCCGAAGGCGCGCCGCTGCTCGGGCAGTCCATTCTGTAAAAAGCCGCCCCCGCCCCCGCAGCAATAGTTGTTGGAGCGGTTGGGGGTCATGTCGATAAAATTTTCTTCGCCCACCACGGCTTTGACAACATAGCGCATATCCTCGGCCACCGGATCGCCTAAAGTTTTGCGAACCAGCTGGCAGGGGTCCTGGCAGGTGAATTTGATCTTACGGTCCTTGTTCCATTCGGAGCTGACCTTCAGCTTGCCTTCTCGAATCCACTGAGCGTATAGGCGAATGATGCTCTCGATTTCAAAATTGTGCTCGATGTTGAACTTTTGCAGTCCGACCCGGACTGCGAACAGTTCGTGCCCTCACTCGGTATTGAGCCAGTACTTGCAGCCCAGATCATCGACGGCTTTGGCCTTGGTTCGCACAATTTTTTCCCAGTTTTCCAGATCGGCCATAAACATACAGTAGTTTTCAGCGGCCCAGCCTTTGGTGCCGTAAGTCCAGTCCGCACCGGCAATGTGCATAATTTTCCACAGGGGCACCATCTCATCGGGCTCGGTGACCGGTTCGCGGGAATTTTGGTTTAAAAAATAAGTGGCCCCTTTCTTATTGATCGGTGCCTGCAGATCTTCAAACCCTTCCTGAGTTTGTTGAACCTCTTCCAGAACATCTTCCACTACGAACTGAAAATCTTCCTCGTTGGCCCCCATGGCGCTGCAGGTATCGTTGCGCAGTGCCATATCGCAGGAGCCCAAAATACCTTTGGGTCGCTCCTCTCGGGGCCGGCTCTTTCGAACGTTGAACACCAACTGGGGGATGTCGATTTTCATGGGGCAGACATAGATGCAGCGCATGCACAATGTGCAACACCAGGCCCATTCGGAGCTCAAGATTTCCTCGTCCATCCCCAGGGCGGCCATCCGCAGAAATTTTCGCGGATCCATGTCTTCCAGGCCCGTGGCCGGGCATCCGGAAGAGCAGGCGCCGCAAGTCAAACACAGATTTAGGTTTCCGCCTTCGGGCAGAAGTTCCTTAACCTGGTCGATGAACTTGCTTTTTTTCTTTCCACCAAGTTTGATTGCCTCTTCAGCCATGCGTTAAAATCCTCCGTGCAATATTTGCGATCTGATACAGTGCAATTTGAGATCCAAAATCTAAGTGCAAGCGCCCTTTATTTCAAAAAATGCGCCGTCTGTCAAGGGTTACGGGCGCTGAATCGCATTTAGTTAATTGAGGCGCTTTGGATTTTTTTGCCTGAACTATATCAATATGGAATGAGTTATCAGCAGCGAAATCGTGCACCCTCTGAATGCATTAGGGAGCGTTACGAAAGAACAGATAATTTCCTCAAAGCGGTTGATTGACACAATGTTGGATCTACTTTTAACCCATTATTATATATATGATTTCTGGTATTTCGCTACGCTCCCTTATGTATGAGTTTGTACGATGTAGTCGCTGATGATTCATGCAATGATCAAATTAAGAAAACTTCCCGGCCTTTAGTTCAGTCATAATATTTTAATATCTTAAGGCAATAAAACCGTTGATCCCGTTGTCTTGCGTGCTTCCAGATCCTGATGGGCCCGGGCGGCCTCCGCCAGCGGATAGGTCTGCCGAACCTCAACTTTGACCGCCCCGCTCTCAACCACTTCAAACAAATCGCGCGCATGTTGTAACAGGGCCTTGCGTTCAGCCGTATAGGTCATCAGGGTCGGCCGGGTTAGAAATAATGATCCTTTAGCCGATAACAGCCCGGGATCAAAGGGCGGCACGAGGCCCGAGGCCTGACCAAATGAGACCATCATTCCCATGGGGCGCAGGCAGTCTAAAGACTTCATGAAAGTGGCCTGACCGACCGAATCATAAACCACATCCACGCCTTTGCCTGCTGTGATCTCGCGGGTGCGTTCGGTGAAATCTTCCTGATTGTATAAAATCGGGTGATCACAGCCATGGGCACTGGCCAGATCGGCTTTTTCCGGGGATCCGACGGTGCCGATGACCGTAGCGCCCAGATGACGGGCCCATTGACACACAATCAGCCCGACCCCACCGGCCGCCGCATGGATTAAAAGGGTGGTACCGGCCTTGACATCATAACAGCCCTGCAGCAGATAACGAGCGGTCATGCCCTGCAGCATCATGGCCGCACCCTGCTCGTAGGAGATGGCATCCGGCAGCTGAACCAGGCGATCGGCTGGCATCCGTCGCACCTCGGCATAGGCACCCGGCGGCATGCCGGCATAGGCCACACGATCCCCCACGGCAACTTCCGATACCCCCTCGCCGACGGCCTCCACGATACCGGCGCCCTCCATTCCCGGAACCGCCGGAAGCTCGGGTAAGGGATAAATACCGGTGCGGTGATAGACGTCAATAAAGTTTAACCCTATGGCTTCATGCCTTACCAGGGCCTCACCTGCCTTTGGTTGGCCGGGGTCATCCGCCTCCCAGCGCATCACTTCAGGTCCGCCAGTTTCATATATTCTGATCGCTTTAGTCATAATGGTCTCTCCTTATCTGTATTTGAGGTTGATCAGTTGCCAGTTTAGCCTGCCAAAGGTCCGTGTGGAACGGAATTGTGCTCGTCGAGAAACATAAGCATCAATTTAAACTTTTTAACCGGTAAAGGGGACAACGGGGAAAGGGCTCAACCGAATTGTTATTCGCCAATGATTTTAACCAGCGCGCGTTTGCGGCGGCGGCCGTCAAATTCACCGTAAAAAATGCGCTCCCAGGTCCCAAAATCCAACCGGCCGTCGGTGATGGCCACAACCACCTCGCGGCCCATGATCTGGCGTTTCATGTGGGCATCGGCGTTGTCCTCGCCGACGTTGTGGCGGTATTGCGATACGGGTGCATGGGGCGCCAGTTTTTCCAGCCAGATGTCGTAATCATGATGCAGGCCGGACTCATCGTCGTTTATGAAGACAGACGCCGTTATGTGCATCGCGTTGACGAGCACCAGCCCCTCTTTTATCCCGCTTTCCTGCAGGCAGTCCTCTACCTGAGGAGTGATGTTGATGAACGCCCTGCGGGTTGGCACCTCAAACCATAACTCTTTGCGGTAGCTTTTCATTGTGCAGGCACCTCCTTTGAATCATAAAGTGTATTTTTATATGATTTTATTCATGAGGAGACTTGTGATATGTACAATATATCCAAAGAATTTGGAAGTGTTTGAAATTAAGTTTGAAAGAACTGGTAGGTTTTTGAAATAGATGAATTTAGGGGATATCACAGCTCATGCTATTCTTTTAATACTCTCGATGTATCATAGCCGAACCTGTCCCATGGTCCACCCCCACAATTATACCAGTATTGAACAGATTAAAATTGATGCAGATTAATCAATGAAGTTGTCATCTGTGAACGATTGAAATGGGGTTGACAAAAAGGAAAATTAATATTAATGGAAAATGATTATTATTTAAGATAAAGAGGCTTCCGTTGACAGACCATAAAAAAAGATTTGAAATCATTATCCGAAAATTAAGGGATAATGGCCACAAGATAACGCCTCAGCGGCTGGCTATCGTTAAAATCCTTGCCAGAAGTGAAGGCCATCCCAGTGTTGAAAATATACATGCGCAGATAAAAAAAGACTTTCCGACAATGAGTCTTGCCACTGTATACAAAAATATTTTATTAATTAAATCACTTGGTGAAGTTCTTGAGTTAGGGTTCACGGATGGGAGCAACCGCTATGATGGAAACAAGCCTACCCCCCATCCACACGTCATCTGTATCAAATGTAAAAAAATTGTCGACCCAGACCTGGCTAACCTGGATGAAATCGAAAAAGAAGTCGCATTAGCGACTAATTTTAAAATTCTGAATCATCGGTTGGACTTTTTCGGTATATGCAGTAATTGTATGGCAGAGGAAATCTAATACAAATTTTGCGCTCAAAAAATCGTGCGACGTTCCTCTAGCGATCCTTCAAAGCTCCCATTTTCATTAAAATTAATCGATAAGTCCGTTAAAGTTAATAGGTGGGCACCGAATCACGAGTTTCATAGCAGCGCGGTGCACAAGTTCAGGCAAAGAAAGGAGATAACGTTATGACTGACGAAAGCAAATGCCCGGTAACGGGCAGGACAAGCAAACCCATTGCCGGCGGTGGCACGACAATCCGGTACTGGTGGCCGAATCAATTGAATCTTAACATTCTGCACCAGCATTCTTCCTTGAGCAACCCCATGGGCGAAGCATTCAACTACGCCGAGGAATTCAAGAAACTAGACCTGGAGGCCCTGAAAAAGGACCTCTATGCGCTGATGACCGAATCGCAGGACTGGTGGCCGGCAGATTACGGTCACTACGGGGGGCTTTTCATCCGGATGGCCTGGCACAGTGCAGGCACCTACCGCATGGGCGACGGCCGCGGCGGCGGGGGGTCCGGCAACCAGCGCTTTGCGCCCCTCAACAGCTGGCCGGACAACGTGAATCTCGACAAGGCGCGCCGGCTGCTGTGGCCGATCAAGCAAAAGTACGGCAGGAAGATCTCCTGGGCCGACCTGATGATTCTCGCCGGCAACTGCGCGCTGGAGTCGATGGGATTCAAAACCTTCGGCTTTGGCGGCGGGCGCGAGGACATATGGGAGCCGGAAGAAGACATCTACTGGGGTGCTGAAGAGGAATGGCTGGCTACCAGCGACAAGCCACATAGCCGCTATTCCGGTGAACGGGATCTGGAAAACCCCCTGGCGGCCGTGCAGATGGGCTTGATCTACGTGAACCCGGAAGGCCCGGACGGCAACCCGGACCCGGTCGCCTCCGGCCGTGACGTCCGCGAGACCTTTGCGCGCATGGCCATGAACGACGAAGAGACCGTTGCGCTCGTCGCCGGAGGACACACCTTCGGCAAATGCCATGGCGCGGGTGATGCCGCACATGTCGGTCCGGAACCTGAAGCTGCTCCCATCGAGGAACAGGGACTCGGCTGGAAGAGCAGCTTCGGCAGCGGCAAAGGCGGCGATACCATCAGCAGCGGCATCGAGGGCGCCTGGAAGCCCAACCCGACCAAATGGGACTTGGGCTATCTGAGGGTGCTGTTCAAATACGAGTGGGAGCTGGTCAAGAGCCCGGCCGGTGCAAATCAATGGCTGGCCAAGGACGTAGACGAAAAGGACATGATCGTTGACGCCCACGACCCGTCCAAGAAGCACCGGCCGATGATGACCACGGCGGACCTCTCGCTGCGCTTCGATTCGATCTACGAACCGATCGCGCGGCACTACCTGAAGAACCCCGAGAAATTCGCGGACGCCTTCGCCCGGGCCTGGTTCAAACTGACCCACCGCGACATGGGCCCGCGCTCGCGCTATCTCGGTGCGGAGGTCCCGGAAGAGGAACTGATCTGGCAGGACCCGGTGCCCGCCGTCGATCATGAGCTGATCGACGCACAGGACATCGCCGACCTCAAGGGCAAGATCCTGGCCTCGGGTTTGTCGATTTCACAACTGGTCTCGACCGCCTGGGCATCGGCGTCCACCTTTCGCGGCTCCGACAAGCGCGGCGGGGCAAACGGGGCGCGCATTCGTCTTGCACCGCAGAAGGATTGGGAAGTCAATCAGCCTGATCAACTGGCCGAAGTGCTGGGTATCCTTGAGGGGATTCAAAAGGAGTTCAACAAAGCTCAGTCCGGTGGCAAGAAAGTCTCGTTTGCCGATATGATCGTGCTGGGTGGCTGCGTAGGTGTCGAGCAAGCTGCGCAGAATGCCGGTCACGATGTGGCCGTTCCTTTCGCACCGGGACGCACGGACGCGTCGGAAGAGCAAACCGATGTGACGTCATTTCACGTACTCGAACCGAAGGCCGACGGGTTCCGTAATTACCAGAAAGCTAAATATGCCGTAACGGCAGAGGAAATGCTGGTCGACCGGGCGCAACTGCTGACGCTGACCGCTCCTGAGATGACGGTTCTCGTTGGCGGTATGCGCGTCTTGAATGCCAACTTCGGACAGTCCCAGCACGGCGTCTTCACCAAGCGACCCGAGACGCTTACCAATGACTTTTTCGTGAACCTGCTCGACATGAGCACAGAGTGGAAGGCAACCACGGAGGACGAAGACCTGTTCGAGGGTCGTGATCGCGCAACCGGCGAAACGAAGTGGACCGGCACCCGTGTCGACCTCATCTTCGGTTCGAACTCCCAGCTTCGGGCCTTGGCGGAAGTATACGGATGTGTTGACTCCCAGGAGAAGTTCCTGCACGACTTTGTAGCGGCGTGGAACAAGGTAATGAACCTTGACCGCTTCGACCTCGCCTGATCGTCGCATAAACGTCTTCGAGGGCTTCGGCAGCGTATTTTGAACTGCAAATCGAATGATCAGGAAGCGATAGCCTTCACGAATTGACGGATGTTTTGAACCCTCACGGAGGCTATCAGCAACATATTAAGGCGGCGTTTCAATACTATTTGAAACGCCGCCCTTTTTTTAACAAACTCATCACATGCAATCGCAATCCGTCTGGAAGCGGAAAGTCCAAAAATGCTTGATTTCGAGAATGCGATTTTAGATATATGAAAGCAAAATAGGAAGGGTGTTAATGAATATTATTTTGATACAATGTGGGCACATCCCGGATAACCTCCAGTATATTTCCGGGGATGTCCCCGAAATCTTTCATCGTTTTTTTTCTAAATATGAACCGGAAATTCATCTTGATGTCTATGATGCAACACTGGGTGAGTTGCCGAATGAAAAGGTCGAGACCGATGGATTTTTGTTCAGCGGAAGCGCCCACTCTGCATATGAAAATAAAAAATGGATCCTTCAAACAAAAAGCTTTATCCGAGAGCTGTATCGTAAAAGAAGAAAAATGGTGGGTATTTGCTTTGGCCACCAAATTATAGCAGA
>JASFIV010000068.1:0-17857 GCA_050122475.1 Desulfobacterales bacterium
TTGATGAAAGCGGACACAAAAACGGACACAAAACGCTATGACTCTGATGCTTTTGTTGACTCTGTTGCTATTGAAATCATTACAAATTCAAGCAGGGCGGGGTGGAGTGGTTGCCCTCTCACGCCGGTAACGGGGGTTCGAATCCCCCTGGGATCACCATGATAATTACAGCGCCTCGTTGACGGGCGCTTTTTTTGTGTGTGGTTAGGACGTCCCGCATCACATCCCACGGGGGATATCCGGAGTTCATTAGCAACCGGCAGGTCGATACCAAAGCCGCGTATAGATTTCGAATTGACGGACTATTTCATATAAGTTATAGTTTTGACAAATAAATTGTAGTGACATTATTCGATTTGGAGAGTCGCTTTGACAAAAACAGAACTTGAAAAAAAACTCGCAGCTTATCGCGAGGAACTGAAAGAAATGGGGGTGGTTTCTCTTGCCGTCTTTGGCTCTGTGGTTAGAAATGAGTCGACACCGCAAAGCGATATCGACCTGTTGGTCGAATTTGATCGCGATGTCGGCCTGTTTCATTTATTTGAAATCCAACACCGGCTCGAGGAAATTATCGGTGTCCAAAAAGTCGATTTGATTCAAAAGGGCGCCATACACCCGGCATTGCGAGAACATATTTTATCAGAGGCGGTCAATGTCGCGTAGATTGTGGAAGCATCGCATTACGGATATCCTCGAATCCATCAAAAAGATCCAAAGTTACGTTGATGATATGAATTTCGACGATTTCCATAAGGATGAGAAAACAATCGATGCGGTTATTCGCAACTTCATTGTCATCGGGGAAGCGGCCCGCCATGTGCCTGATGACATCTCCTGCAAATATCCGAATATCCCCTGCGAGTAATGGGTGATATGCGAAATTTTGCAGTCCACGAGTACTGGGGAGTAGAATTACGCACGATTTGGAAAACCATTCAAGACGACCTACCTCCACTTGTTCCAAGTTTAAACCGTATAATCGATTCGGAAAAAAACGAAGAAGGTTGACGGCTTTTAATTCCCCTAAAAAGATTTTGACGGCTCTAAATGGATGTAAAAGCAGGAGGAACACGCTCTCACTCGGCTTCTCCCGGCGGTAACGGGGGTTCGAATCCCCCTGGGATCACCACAAGAATATAGCGTCTCTTTGAGGAGGCACTTTTTTTGTGGGTGGTTAGAACGCCCCTCAGCGCATCTCAGGGGGGATATCCGGAATTCGATAGCAACAGGCAGGTCGATACCAAAGCCGAGTATAGATTTCGAATTGACGGTCTAGGTTATATAAGTTATAGTTATGACATATAAATTTTTATGTTACCATTTGGTTTGCGGTAGTATCTTTTAGGCTCAACTCACCCGGCATTCCGTAATAAATTATCTCAGAAGCGGTCAATAATGCATAGATTGCGTAAATATCGCTTCTGTACAACCATCAAAAGTTTAATCAATGCCCGGGCAATCAGACACAGAAACGGTCATAGCGAAGAAAAAGGCCCAAAAACTAAGGGTTCCCTTTATCGATCCGCTGCGGGCCTCCATCGAACCGTCTGCACTTAGCCTGCTGGCACCCGAAATGGCTGTACGGCGCAAGGTCCTGCCCATTCGCGTCGTAGATAATTTTCTGCTGGTCGCCATGCTGACACCTCAAGAGCCGGTCGCCATTAGAGGCCTGGAAGTGCTCACCGGATTCAAGGTGCGTCCTGCACTCGCCCCCCAAAATTCGCTCTTGGTTGCACTGAAAAGGTATTATGGAAACGGATACGGTGCAGCGTTGGGTGTCAAAAAACACCAGCCTCAAACAACCCCAAAAACCATTGCCAAGACCACCATAAAGAACAAAAGCGGGCCATGCACGATTTCTGTGATCTCAAACAAGGGGGGTGTCGGCAAAACCCATGTGGCCATCAACATGGCTTATTGCCTTGCAAGAAAAGGTGGCAGGGTTTTGCTCATCGATGCTGATCTGGGAAATGCGGATGTGTCTAATAAGCTGGGAATTTTTCCAAAAAGCCACTTGATGGACTTTTTGGAAAATAGAAAAAAAATGGATGAGCTTATTTTCAAGACAAAGTATGGCTTTGATTTTATCGCCAGCTCATATGGAGAATTTAAACTGGCGAATCTGTATTATGTGCAGAAGATCAAATTTATCAACCATTTTAAAAAAATAAGTCAACGCTATGAATTCGCCATCTTCGATCTGGGCGCCGGTATATCCCGGATGGTAATGGATTTTGCCCTGGCTGCGGTTCACACGATAATTGTGACCACACCCCAGGACTTCATCAGTGGCTATGCATGCACAAAAGCGGCATTCTCGCGATTTAAAGACATCGAGGAGAGACTCGAAAAAAAGCTCTCCGATTATGAACCACAGCGAATCTTTACGCCAATCCTGTTGATCAATCAGGTCAGCAATCTTCGTCAGGGATTCAAGCTTTTTGATACCTTCATAAACGCAGCCAATGAGAAGATCAATTCTCGTGAAGGAAAATTTAGCATCAAGCCTGAATATCTGGGAGCCATACCCTACGAAAGAGTCGCACTGCGGGCGGCAGAAGCGAAAAAAAAGCCCCTGCTGCGCATTGCGCCACGCGTCAAGGCTGCCCAGAGCATACAGCATATGTCTACACGATTTTATCATCCTGATGCGACCTATGATCCCAAGGTCAGGTTCAGACAAACGCTGGCCCGTTTCGCAGCCATTCTCTCCCAAAAAGATTAGAGAACTTTAAGAATGTCCGCAAAGGGAGGACAAAAGATATGAGAAAGACAGACAAGGATATTCAAATGCTGGGACCGCAGGCGGTCATGGAAGGCAGCCTTGTGTTTGAAGGCACACTGTTTATGAACGGTCATGTCAAAGGTAACATTGAAAGCCGCGCCGGTTCCATCGTTATCGGTGAAGATGCTGTGATTCATGCCGAAATTTTTGTGCGAACCGCCACAATTAACGGGGAAATAAAAGGAACGGTTCGTGCTACAGAGCGCATTGAGCTTCACCCCCCGGCGCGCGTGTATGGTGACCTCACCGCACCCGTTGTTATCATTCATGAAGGGGTTATTTTTGAAGGTAATTGCGCGATCAAGCCCAAAGAAGATGCAGCCTATCAAACAGACCAGTTGCTATCAGCAAAGGCTGAGAAAACAGCAAAACCGACGAAATCCTCCGACAAGTCAAAGACACCAGCCGGTTCTACCAAAATGACGAACTAGGTCTGGAATTCAAGACCTGCTGTTCGTTCGCTGAAGGCCCATAAAAATTACCCGGCAGTCACCACCAACTAAAAGGGTAGATCTGTTTTGCGGATTTACCCTTTTTTATTTCTGCTAAGAACCCTTTTCGGGCGGCAGCCAGTTGTCCCTCGATCGGAGCTTTGCAAACTTTTGTTTTGCATGGACGCATTGACTTTGCCACAATGTGGTATTATCTAAAAGTATGTTTTTTATACAAAATCAATAAAAAACCGTTCATTGTATAGCCCTCATTGTCTTGTTCATTGTTATAAATGATTCAACCGCAAGGAGGCGCATATGAAAACACCATATCTTACCACTGCGGTCTTTGCCATTCTACTACCCGCATTCCTTTTGATGGCGTGCGGCGATCCCACGATTACCCTCGAGGGCGACGTTGCATGTACGCCACCCGTAACCGTAACAGGCACCGTTACAAATTTCCAAAATGTCGACCTGAATATAAGCGCAACCGTAAAATGCAATGGAAATGGAGTCGCCGGCGTGTACTTTAACGGTACGTTGCCGGTTGCCACGGGCAACATCAATCACAGATGGGGGCCTACAAACAATGCTGGAACTGCAACGACGACGCTTGATATCAGAAACGTCGCTAATGTTCCCACGTCTTTTAAGGTCATCGTCAAGGATAAAGACGGCAATGTGGTAAAGGAAAAGGATATAACCATTCAGTGATACGCAGTGCCGCGCGCAAGCGCGGCATTGTGCTCACTTTAAAATCAGCTCGGGTCTTAGCTCACCTGATCTGATCGTCATCTGATCAAATAATCAGGTGTGAAGTCGGTCAGCAGTTTTTATGCGGAATTTTGGGGCGGATGTTGGGGTGATAAGGCAATCAATCGAATTTGAAAGGTGTTTTGCGAAGATCGCTAAGCTTCCAAGGTATTCTCTTTTACGTTGACACTATCAAGCACCAGGGCAAACAACTCAGCGTATTCATCCTCGTCATTTTGGGGTCTGACATTAGATCTCATATAAGCAATTAATTTTTTCAAAATGGAAGCATACCGTTGACCGCATTTTTTACGCTCATCGTTTTCTACGTTGTTGCGAAATAAAAGGCGCTCTGCCGCGGTTGCTTCCTGATCGGCTAAATAAATGATATCGTCATAGGGTTTGTCTTTAATGGCGGCAACAAAATGAGAAAAGTCGCAATTCGTCGAGATCATCATGTCCTCCTCTGAGAACAGATCACATCAGTTCGTAAGAGTTTGTCTACATCCCCAGTTCTATGCTCCAAGTCTTGAACAGGCAGGATAAACGATCAAATATTCAACTATGCAAAAGAAGTCCAGAAGAATTTTCTGCTTTTACCTACTTCAGATCAGACCTTAATCTAATCGATAATTGTTAGATTTTTGTTAGGAAACTCATAAAAATGGAACAAAAGCACCGATGAATTCAGAACCAAGCATCTGAACATCGCAATCCTTTCATTAGGCTTATAAGATTGAGAAAAATGTATCTTAATGAATTTCGGGTTGAGGAGGCGTTGCGAATAAGATAACGGACATGACGTTTGGGATAGGCGATTAGAGATTTTCGATTTTCCATTTTGAGATGGCTTCGTTCAGGCTTTTGACGAGATTCTCGATTTCTTCGATTGTTTTCAGCGCGGCAACTCTTAAATTGACCCGCAGTTCATTTTCATAACGTCTTTTTTGCCGTTCCAGTTCATCATCAATTTGCTCTTTACTCCAGGTCAGATGGGATTTCATAATTTTACGACGGGTCATGAAATCATCAAAAGAATGTTCAAAATCTCGGTCCAGGATGGAAATCATTTCGTCGATTGACGGTATTTGATAGGTGCCGGCTAAAATTTTAGCGAGAGACTCCCTAACCATCTGGCGCGCACAGATCCTAGCATCAGAAACGTATAGCGGTGTTCTTTCTTTTTGCAGCGTTTTCATGTCTTCAATTAAACCTAATCATTAAATAATCGGTTGTCTAATTCGAATTCGAAACCCAGACCGCGTTTGAATAATGGGAAAAACAAAAAAATGAAAAAAAAGCTTGACATGCCACATTGTAGTAGTCTATAAAGAAGCTACCCCACAGATCTATGCTTCAAATGCATACCTCTATGTCCTCCTCATCTGGCGACTCATATCCCCATGAGTCGCCATTTTTTTGGACCATTATGGCTTTCCGCATCTGCTTGAATCAATAGATATAGTTGTTATCATTATTAAAATAAAAAAGAAACCCCCTTGTTCGGCAAATGAATTCGAAAATGCCGATTTTGACAATCACTGCACTTTGAGATATATAGGAATTGTCAAAAACGTCCTGCTATGCCGTTTAACCGTTTTAAAGGAGGAGAGAATGAAACACAAAAATTGGGTGGTTGTGGTCTTCTTTCTGGTAATCTTTGTGGCGTTTCTAGCGCCTTCGTGCGCCAAAAAGGAATTAAAAACTGAAGCCACAATGTCAGAAGAGGAAGCCCGCAGGCAGGCAGAGGAGGAAGCCAGGCGACGGGAACTCGAACGCCAGGCTGCCATTAGGGAGGAATCTCTCAAAGAAGAGGCGCTCCGAGCTGAAAGCGAAAGAATGCTAAGCGCCAGAGAAATATTTGAAAATGAGGATGTGTTGTTCGAATTTGACAGTGCCAGCTTATCGGTCGAAGCGCAGGAAATTCTGCGAGCCAAAGCGGTATGGCTCAGGGACAATCCGTCTGCCCGGGTTTTGATCGAAGGGCATTGTGATGAACGCGGCACCAATGAGTACAACCTGGCACTTGGCGACCGACGTGCCTACGCCGCTAAAGCCTTTCTGGCTGATCTGGGTATTGATGACGCCCGGTTATCCACCATCAGTTATGGCGAAGAGCAACCCATTGACAGCCGTTCTACGGAAGAAGCCTGGGCCAAAAACAGGCGGGCTCATTTCGTCATCAAATAAGGATGCAGCCGTGTCTGCTTTGCCAATGTTTAATTAAGATTGTAAACCTATTTTTTCCGAATCGCTCAAAAAGGATAAGGCTCCCATCCTGTCTGCAAGCGTTTCGGTAATCTTATGACTGATCAATCTCAGCCGGCAGCATCAGCCAGACGCATTGCTTTTTTCATATCACCTCACGGATTTGGTCATGCCGCACGCGCAGCCAGTATCATGGAAGCGTTGACGGCCATTGACCCCACATTTCATTTTGATATTTTTACCACCGTGCCGGATTGGTTTTTTAGACAATGCCATTCCTTTACCTTCACATATCATTACATGCTGACGGATATCGGTCTGGTTCAACAAACGCCCTTTGAGGCTGATTTAGCGGCAACCGTTCAAGCGCTTAAACAGTTTTTACCCTTCGATCCGGCACAGATTGCTACCCGAGCTGCAGAATTACGACAGCAAAATTGTGTGCTGGTGGTCTGCGATATCGCTCCGCTGGGCATCAGAATTGCTCGAAAGGCAGGTGTGCCTTCGGTTCTGATCGAAAATTTTACCTGGGACTGGCTCTATCAAGGTTACAGTGACAAAAAGCTAAATGAATTCAATTTATATTTACAGCCGATCTTTGCGGATGCCACCCATCACATCCAGGCGCAACCGGTATGCCAATCCGTTCCAGCGGCCTTGTCGGTCGCCCCGGCCAGCCGCAAAATTAAAATGCCTTCACATGAGATTAGGCGCAGGCTGGGATTATCTGACAGCTGCAAGGTTGTTATGATCACTGCCGGGGGAGCCCCTAAAAACTATGGCTTTATCGAAAAACTAAAACGGGTGGCCGATATCCATTTTATCCTACCGGTTACCACAGAAACCGAATCCATGCGGGACAACCTCATTCTGTTACCGGAATACTCAGCTTATTTTCACCCTGATTTGATCAACGCCGCCGATGCGGTGGTGGGTAAAGTCGGATACAGCACCATTGCCGAAATTTACCAGGCCGGTGTTCCCTTTGGTCACGTTGCCCGTTCTGAAAATCGTGAAATGAAGCCACTGGTTGATTTTATCGAAGACCAGATGAGCGGCATGGCGATTACCGAATCTGAATTTCTCAATGGCACATTCACTGAATATCTGAACAAACTTTTAAAGATTCCCCGCACCAAAGGTAACCGGTCCAATGGGGCCGATCAAATAGCAGGCTTTATTGTAGATGTGCTAAAGAAACAATGATTTAAACTTGCAGCTATATCAATTTAGCGGTAAGTAAAATTTTATAAAACATGAAAGAATGATGGATGAAAGCAATATCACCTAAAGGAGCAAAGATAATGCCGGACCTTTACAAACGTTTGGCCATCCATATGGAACATCTGACCATGGGTTATCCGTATAGCGATGAACTCCTCGATCTGCTCCAGGAAATGTTTAGCCCGACTGAAGCTCAGGTGGCCCTGGCCATACCCAATGACCTTGAGCCGCTGCAGGTCGTCAGCCTGGATACGATCGCAGCTCGTTCGGATTTGCCCATATCGGACGTTTCCCAAGCACTGGATTCGATGGCCGGGCGCAATATGATCTACACGGCGCCCACCACAGATGGCACCATCGGCTATGCGATGCTGCAGGTGGGTTACGGGCTGCCCCAGACTTTTTTCTGGAAAGGGAAACAGGATGATACCACCAAACGCATGGCCAAACTGGTTCTGAAATATTTTACGGTTCCAACCACCCAGAAGATTTACGGCGGTGTGCGCACCAAATCTTTTAAATACAGTCCAGCCAACAGAAGCATTGAAATTCCCATGCAGGGCGTTATGCCCAATGAACAGATTGGCCCGATTGTGGATGCAGCCACAAAAATCGCCGTGGCCCATTGTCCCTGCCGCATGTCGGCAAAAATACTGGGCCGCACTGATTGTCCCCATAGCCTGGAAGTGTGCGTCAAATATGACGAAATGGCAGAATTTGTGATTGATAGAGGTCTGGCTCGCGAAATCTCAAAAGATGAAGCCCATCAGATTATGGCAGACAGTGAAAAGGAAGGGCTGGTTCATATGGTGGACAATGCCCAGGGGCAAATCAAACATACCTGCAATTGTTGTGGCGACTATTGCTGGAACGTCGGCATTATTCGGCGCCGCAAAATAGCGCGCGACCAGCTGATGGCTGTCTATTTTATTCGTGAAACCGAGTTGGATGAATGCATTGGTTGCGGGGCTTGCGCCGAAATCTGTCCAGTGGATGCGGTTAAAATGATTGATGATCAACCCCGGGTGGATCTGGATTGGTGTATTGGCTGTGGTGTATGCGCCATTCAATGCCCGGCAAACGTCATATCCATCACCCGCCGTATTGAAAATCAGGCACCGCAGGATGTTGCCCAGCTGCATCGGCAGATCAAAGAGGAAAGAAACCTCTAGAACCCGTTTTAAAAATGCATCTAACACCCAAGGGCTTTGTTGCAAACCGATTTAAAATACTCGAATACTGACGTGTATGCTCCGTTTTTAAATCGGTTTACGCCGCGCCCTTGGGCGTGATCTACAATTTTTAAAACGGGTTCTCCTTTAAGAACTTTTTCAATATCTTTTGTGCCCTGGTTTTGCCAGATGATCTCATAAGGCATCCTTCAGGGACCTAATCCTTTCAATTCCGCGTTTAACCTTGCTGTGTACTGCCTTTCGATTGGATTAAATGTGAAATAAAGTTCACATTAATCAGGAATCCGTTTCACAAGATCTAGCACATAAAGACAACATCTTAACCTCTCCTGGCGCTAAGTTCCCGTAAAGGCTGGCTTCAGTACTACGCATTTATTGGCATAAAGCTTGCTACTTGTATTGGCGCGTTGAAGGCATACCCCGGAGTTCAGATGCGGTGTTCGGCAATTTACTATAGTGGGTTGCAGCATTTGACCATCCGACGAATATGAACTGTTTAAGGTCCCTTATTGAACCGGAAATTAGCGTTTGCAGTTTCACAGAGGAGGAGAAAATACCTTGGGCGCAAAAGGGGGCGAGGTAACCATAAAGGATAGAGGCGGATCACGATCAGGAAATGACCGCCGGCAGAATCATCAAGCCTATTCTGGTGTCGAGAGGCGGTCCGGTAAAGATCGCCGAAAAGGTTTTGACCGTCGTAGCGGCCTGGCAAGACGAAGAACCCCCAGACGCAGGAGAAAAAACGGTTTCTGGGATGGATCCTGCATCGAACGCCGCGACGTATTCCGAAGATGAAAACCATAAGCGCTTTGAAGAAACCCATCCGCAGATTTAAAAAGTGCCCCGATGGCCAACATCGAAAAAATAATTTATATAACCCACAACTTAAAGCCATCCAAAAGGCAGATGGTTGCTGATGATCAAAGAGCCAGTAAGCGTTTTGGCTATGAAGCGCCTATAATAATCAAAAATTGCGATTACGGAACATACGCTTACGGCAGAATGTACAACTACAGCCGCGGGGGCCTCTATTTAGAATCAGATGCTGCTTTGAATCCCGGCACCCATGTTCGAATCGACATCGAAGCATCACAAAATGGCCCGGCCGTAGATCATTATTACGCCACGGTCAAGTGGTGTAAGGAAATTTCTGCTGCGGTGGTATTATATGATTACGCCATCGGCCTTGAACTTGACCGGGCAATAAACTGCTCAACCGGCCCCTGGAAATTACGCATCATTCAGGGCGGCGCCGGTCACCAGAATGCCGAGCCAGTCTGAAACGTTTGGACAATCGCTGTTTTCAGAAGACCATTCAATTGGGTCACAACAACATTAGCAACAACCCGTATCTAAAACCCTCATTAAAGACACCGTAGCATCAACGGCGTGCCCCTGATCCCACAAAAGGCAGAATCGTAAAAGGTTCTGCCTTCGTTTATCAATGCATCAAATATTGAATCCATACCCTGTGTCTTTCATTTTATGATCCGACCGCAGCTTTATTTTTTCTGTTCCGTCTGCCAAAATGAAATCATTTCATCTACCGAGTGTTGACTGTTAAATCATTGGTCCTAACTTAGATGACAGAATCATTTTAAGCCTGTCAGATATTTACCGATTTAAGGGAGCATTTGCGCATGCCTTCTGAGACCACCATACCGATTTTTCCACTGGGCCTGGTCTTGTTACCCCAGATGTCCTTACCATTACATATTTTTGAGGACCGCTATAAACAAATGATTAACGCGTGTCTGGCAGAGGACAGGGTCTTTGGCATCGTGTATTTTAGCGGCAAAGAATTCGAAACCAAAGGTTGTACAGCGCGCATTATCGATATTCTGAAACGCTATGATGATGGTCGTATGGATATCATTACGAAAGGAGAAAACCGGTTTAGCATAGAGGCACTTTTTGAAAAAAAGCCATATTTAGAGGCGCGCGTCGAATTTTTTGATGACCAGCCACCACAAAATTCAGATTTAGAAATATCGCAAAAATTGGCCCACACATGTATTCAGTTTCTAAAACAAATAAATGCCATGACCGCCCAATACACCGTTGACGATTTCAATGATCGGTCTGATCCGAAAGCGGTTTCGTTTTTGGCAGCGGCATGCGATGGTTTCAGCTATCAGGAAAAGCAGCGGTTTCTGGAAATGACGGTCACCGTCAAGCGGTTGCAAAAAGCCACCCAGGCCCTTGAGCAACTGGTTCATCGCTTGACCATTACCCGGGAAATAGAGCGAATTATTGGCGGAAACGGCAATTTGCCCGAATCACTGAAGGAAGGGATTTAGTTTGAGTATTTATCTCGAAAGGCCTTCCGGCGCTCCCTTTTTTTGCGCAGTTTTAGACTTTGCAGGCTTCTTCGATCCGATCCGCTGCGACGATGGCGCATAAATCGTCTTTCCGGAAAATGCTCGGATGACGTGTACTGTCGACGATCCGGCAGCGAACGCCGTCCGCCCCGATCCTTGATGGATCGGATGTCAACGGTATCAGCCACTGAATTAAGCCTTTGCAGTTTTAGAGATTAGCGCTTTTGTGTTGCGAGTTCTGTATACTAGCGGATGGCCTTAGACGCTATATTTTACAGTTTACAATTGCCGTCAATTTTGTCAAGTGCAACTTCAACATCAGGGTGATTTTGAAGAACCAGGTAGCTTGTTAGTGTAAGTCGGTAAGATTGTTTTTAAGAAATTCTTTGAGTCTTTCTTTGCCATCATTGGAAAGCGCTCGGGAAGAATCCAGCTCTTTTCCGTGCAATTCTTCATAACGGCTGGCAGCCCTGATGACTTTGAACTGCTCTCTGACCCTTGTGCAATATTTACACATCAGAAGGTGCATACGAATCAGCACACGTTGATAAAAAGGCAAAGCCCGGTCCATTGATTCTGAAACCATTTCAGAAACTTCTTTGCAATTGTACATCCAGCGCACAGATTTTCTCCTTTATGACCCTGCGCTCAGCCACTTATTCTCTAAACAGCGCCGCAGGGACATCCGGGCCCGATACAGCATGACCCAGCTATTCGTCGCCGTTATGCCCAGCTCCTTACAGATTTCCTCTGTACTGAGGCCATCCATCTCGCGCTTGATGAAGGCTTCAGCCAGGCGCTCGGGAAGCTCGGCCAGACAGCGATAGAGGACATCTACGAATTCTTTTTGTTCGTAAAGGTTACCCGGATTGACGGCCCACTTGCCCGGCAGGTTTTGCCAATGACCGCGTTCGTCAAAGTCCGGGTCTGACGTGTCTGACAGGGTTTCAATTTTATCGGTAGACGGTTCCCGGATTTTCTTTCGGATGTGATCGACGATCTTATGTTTCAGTATGGCAATCAGCCAGGTTCTGCCAGCGGATTGGCCCTTGAAATTTTCGCGCGCGCGCAGGGCAGACAGAAAGGTTTCCTGGACCAGATCCTCTGCAACGGAAGGGTCTTTGACCCTTGAGAGGGCAAATCGGTACAAGAAATCGCCATAACTATCTACCCACGTTTCAGGGTTGTCAATACTGGCGATTTCAGGATTCCGTTGGTTCATAGTGATATATATTTAGACGACAGATAGCCGGATGTGATGGTAATACAAGGGCGCAAGATAGTGGGTTGCGTGCAACCCACATGGTCAAAGGCGCTGCATTCTGAAAAACTATATCAGTGTTTTAATCGGCTTGCAATGGATCTGACCGACAAAATCGGACAACTAAAGCATCCAGGCTAGAAGCAAAAGTGCAAAGCGTCGCTGAATGATAAAGCGCTTCTTGGCGATATGGCTGTCCGGCCAAAGACAAAAAATGGGGCAAAACGAGCATCCATTATGCCAATCGCATAAGCGTTGATATCAGCTTAACTTTTTAACGGCTTCGATGACCGCGTCATAATCCGGCTCCTCAGACAGCTCCTTGACATGCTGGATGTACTGAATGACGCCATTACGATCCACAACAAAAATGGATCGCGCCAGCAGGCGCAGTTCTTTAATGAGCACGCCAAAAGCATCCCCAAAGGCAGCTTCGCGGTGGTCTGAAAGGGTAACAACCTTATCGACACCGGCGGCCCCGCACCAGCGCTTCTGGGCAAACGGTAAATCCGTGCTGACCGTTAAAATGACCACATCATCACCCAGCTGGCCGGCCGTTTCGTTAAACCGGCGCGTTTCCATGTCACATGTCGGTGTATCCAAAGACGGCACCGCTGAAATAACACATATCTTTCCTCTAAATGATGCGAGTTTAACCGCATTCAAATCGTTATCCAGAACCTCAATGTCGGGAACCGTATCCCCCACATTGAGCACCGTACCCATCAGGGTTAACGGGTTACCATGCAGCGTAACAGCTGCGCTACGTTCCTCCATTTTAAACTCCTTTCATTAATGCATAAGATATCAGAGCTTCGCATAAACCTTTAAGATGCTCAAACATAATACTTTTTCAATTGAAATCAACGCTATTAAGCCAGTGTTTCGAGTTCGTTCCATTAGGGTGGTTGTGACGGTCCGACGCTTGCTTGACTGACCATATTCAAACCTTACCTTGTTGTAAGTTTTTGTGAATACCGTGCGACCAAAGGCCAAATCTGGAAATTAAGACCGGTTTTCAAACCGGTTTTTGATAAAAAACATTGCATTGAAAGGATCATAAGAATGAATCAGCGCAATTTCGGTCTTGCGGTTATCATATCCATATCGCTTATGACCGGAATTTTTGGGTCAGCAGCATCGAGTCGGGCTTCAACGGTCAATAATGAAATTTGGGCCGAGCTGCTCGGTAAGTACATCACACCGAACGGTGTGAATTACACGGGTTTTAAAAAGGATGAAGAACGACTGGATCAATATTTAAAAATACTTGAAAATACCGATCCGGAAAAGCTGCCGCGTAACGAACAGTATGCCTATTACATTAATGCCTACAATGCCTGGACCATTAAATTGATCTTAAGCGATTACCCGGGCGTTAAGTCCATCAAGGATTTCGGCACGATTTTGAAAAGCCCATGGCAAAAAAAATGGGTGCGCATTAACGGCGATGTCATTACGCTGGATCATGTCGAGCATGAAATTCTCAGACCACGATACAAGGACCCGCGTGTTCATTTTGCTATCAATTGCTCGGCCGCCAGTTGCCCGCCGCTCAGGCCGGAGCCCTATCTGGCTGACAAGCTGGACCAGCAACTGGATGATTCAACCCGCTCATTTGTAAATGATGCCGACAGCTACCGGTTGGAAGGTAACACGCTGTATGTCAGCCGCATTTTCAAATGGTTTTCGGAAGACTTTAATGAAGATCCGCTGGGATTCTATCTGCAATATGCGGAAGGCGATCTAAAAGAAAAATTAACCCGCAACAAGGACCGCATTCAGGTGAAATATTTGCACTATGATTGGTCGCTGAATGATGTCAAAGCGTAAATAAATTAAAAATCATCAATGGAGACAGCAGCATGAAACTCGCAATGATTGGATTGGGCAAGATGGGGATGAATATGGCCAGACGGCTGATGCAGGGCAACCATGAAGTTGTCGCCTATGATCTGAACGAAAAGGCTGTGCAACAAATCAGCGCCGAAGGCGCCAGCGGGGCGGCATCGCTGCAAGCGGTTGTCGAGCAGCTTTCAACACCCCGCATTGTGTGGATCATGCTGCCGGCCGGCAAGCCGGTCGAGCAGACCATCAGCCACCTGAGCGAATTGCTGGGCCCGGAAGATATCATCATTGATGGCGGCAACTCATTTTACAAGGATGATCGAAGACGCTACGAAGCACTTCAGACGGCCGGCATTCGATACATGGATGTGGGTGTCAGCGGCGGGATCTGGGGCCTGGAGGTCGGCTATTGCATGATGATGGGCGGTGATGAAGCCGTCTTCAATTATCTGGAGCCGATATTCAAAACACTGGCCCCCAAAGACGGTTATTTGTATTGCGGCAAAAGCGGCGCAGGCCATTTTGTAAAGATGGTTCATAACGGAATCGAATATGGCCTCATGCAGGCCTACGGAGAAGGTTTTGAAATCCTGGATGCCTCTGAGTTTGCCGAGTCATTCGATTACGCTAAAATCGCTCACTTGTGGAACCAGGGCAGTGTCATTCGATCATGGTTGCTCGAGCTGGCCGAGGATGCCTTTAACAAAAGCGCAGAGCTGACCGACATCACCGGTTACGTGCAGGACTCCGGCGAGGGCCGCTGGACGGTACAACAAGCCCTGGATACCGGGGTACCGGCTGAGGTCATCACGCTTTCGCTGATGCGGCGCTTTCGCTCCCGCCAACAGGACCCATTCACAGAGCGTGTGCTGGCGGCCTTGCGTCGTGAGTTTGGCGGACATGCGGTGGTTTCGAAGGAAAAGTGAGATCAGAAGCTGGGTAGTCACGTGCTCAAAATATTGTGTTTACGCCATTGGAGACCTCTCATTTCTGTAACCACGAAAACACGAAATATTTAAAGCACGAAACATTTTTTCTTTTCGTGTTTTTATTTCTTTCGGGCTTTCGTGATAATTTTTTCAAATTTATCGCTGATATACAGGCATACGAGCACCATAAAGGATTTTTCCAATTTGTTCTATTCGGTAGGTAGGGAGAATCAAATGAACATTAAATCCATTGATTCAAATACTGTTGGAAATGCTATGGCATCGGTACGCGCGCCGAATCTGGGGTTGGCGCCGCAAGAGTGTGTCATGCCAGAACCCGGTGATCCTTGCACCATTGTCATCATGGGAGCCACCGGGGACTTAACCTCACGCAAGCTGATGCCGCAGCTCTTTAACCTCTACTTGAATGCCGGACTACCGGAGCCTTTCTTGATAGTCGGCATTGGCCGCCAAACTTTTGGCGAGCAGGAATTCAGGGCTCATACGCAAGCAGCTTTAAAGAAAGCCGGCGTTTACGATGAAAGCCGCTGGCCCGATTTTGCCAGGGCACTTCATTATCGCGCTGCTGATTTTGCAGATCCGGAATCTTTCTCTCAAATGGCCCAGGCATTACGGGATCTGGATCAGCAGTTTCACACACAGGGCAACCGCATTTTTTACATGGCTCTACCGCCGTCAATTTACAAATCCGCTGCCCATCTGATCAGCCAGGCCGGCCTGGCAGATGAGCATCAAAACAGCATCGGCTGGTCCCGCATCGTAGTGGAAAAACCCTTCGGTACGAATTTGAAAACCGCTATTGATTTGGATCAGAGCCTGAGCCGAGATTTCACAGAACACCAAATTTTCAGAATCGACCATTATCTGGCCAAGGAAACCGTGCAAAATGTATTGATGCTGCGCTTTGCCAACTCGTTGTTTGAACCCATCTGGAATCGACGCTATGTGGATTATGTGGCCATTACCGCTATCGAAGAGCTGGGCGTCGAGCATCGTGCCGGATATTACGAGCAATCCGGGGTTCTAAGAGACATGTTTCAAAACCATATGATGCAGCTGCTGGCGCTGACCGCCATGGAACCGCCATCCCGTTTTGAAGCCGATCAGGTCAGAGATGAAAAAATCAAGGTATTCCGCTCCTTGCGACCTTTCCAGGTGGGAAAACTCTCGCAAAACCTGGTGCTGGGGCAATATGCAGCCGGTACGGTCAATGGCGAGGCGGTGCGTGCCTATCGTGATGAGCCGGGGGTGGCGGCCGACTCCCTCACGCCCACCTTTGCCCTGATGAAAGTCTACCTCGACAACTGGCGCTGGCAGGGTGTTCCCTTTTATCTGATGTCGGGCAAACGCCTGGACCAAAAATTGACCGAGATTGCCATCCAGTTTAAAAGCGTACCGCATTCTATGTTTCGGCATACCTTGGGTGAAACGATTCCGGCCAACCGGCTGATTCTGGGCATTTACCCCGAAGAAAAAATAACCCTGACGTTTCAAACCAAAAATCCCGGAGCCACGGTTTGCCTGCGCACCGTCACGATGGATTTTAACTATAAACAAAATTCAAGCGGTCCTGTTCTGGATGCCTATGCGCGGGCGCTGATCGATTGCATGCTCGGAGATCAAATGCTGTTCTGGCGCCAGGATGGTGTTGAACTGTGCTGGAAATTTCTGACACCGATCCTGGATCGCTGTGAGGATTGTGATGATCAGGAAGAATTACTTCACTTTTATGAGGCCGGCGGTAAAGGTCCCAAAGCGATCGAAAGGCTCTTATAAGCTGGTTCAGATGTCAGAGGACAGAAAACAGAGGACAGATAGGTCGCTTCATGTTTTAATTTTCTTATCTGTCTTCTGTCATCTGATTTCTGTCATCCGTCTTAATAGAATGTCAGAAGCCAGGAACCAGTAGCCAGTGGCCAGTAGCAGGAATCTGATCGGAAGTCTGACTTAGATATTGATTACGAATAATTCGACCTTGATATTGGTACTGATATTGGAATATGAGGAGAATGCGAAATGGAGCAAGTTATGCAATCAACGGTAAATAACCGCAAAAAAGCGCTTGTAAAAGCGCTCATATTAGTGGCATTTATTATCGGCGCCATCTTAATGGTGCGCTTAACACCGATTAAGCAATACCTGACCCCCGAGATGTTGGGCCAGTATTTAGATATGACCGGCTTTTGGGGGCCGATTATTTTCATCATTATTTACGCTGTGGGGATCTGTCTGTTTTTACCCGGCACTCTGCTCACCGCATTGGGAGCGGCCATTTTTGGCGCTTACTGGGGATTCGTTTGGGTGTGGATCGGAGCCATGATCGGCGCCAGCGCGGCGTTTATCATCGGACGAACGCTGGGAAGAGAATTTGCAGCGTCTTTGATCGGCGATAAACTCAAAAAATATGATGATGCCATCGAGCGTAACGGTTTCGCCACTGTGTTATATCTCCGGCTGGTGTACTTCCCGTTTACACCCATGAATTTCGGGATGGGCTTGACCAAGGTACGCTTTTGGGATTACGTTGCAGGAACCGGCCTGGGTATTATCGTCGGTACCTTTATATTTACCTTTTTTATTGGAACTCTGAAAGAGGTCTGGGCTTCGGGCAACTGGGGGGAGCTTATTCAATTTAAGGTCTTTTTCTCCATCGGATTGTTTATTTTTTCATTTTTTATCCCCAAAATCATTAAAAAGATCAAAAAAGAAGAGAGTTAGGACAGTAATTAAAGCCTACTTGGTAAAATCTCTCTCAGAAAAGTTATCTTGATATGTCAAACGAGCTGAAACTCGAAATTCGAAATCCGAAACTCGAAACAAATTATAAATCCTAATTTCAAATGTTTAAAACACCACAGGCCGTTTGCACGCCAGATTTTC
>JASFIV010000069.1:0-17668 GCA_050122475.1 Desulfobacterales bacterium
TATCGATTTCGGCCGCCAACGGCACGGCCTTCCCATCGGTGACGATCCAGGCCCGCGCAAAGGACGCTGGGCCAAACCAGGCCAGCTCTACTTTTTTGGCTTTGAGGGCCTCGATGATGCCGGCATAGTCGGTGGCTTCGCGCCATTTAACCGGTACGCCCAGCTCTTTGGACAGGTAATCGCGGGTGGGGGTCCAGCGCTTGGCACGGTCTTCGGCATTTTCCTCGGTAATCACGCCCATGGTAATTTCAGAGTGTTGCTGGCGCCAGTCGGCGGCCAGGGCCGGTGTCAAACATGCCAGCAGCAGACATGCAACGACACTCCCAATCGGTAACATCTTTGTAAAGCTGTTCATTTTTTTCCTCCTTATTCTCATTTTTAATGTATCCGTTAACCATTTAACGGCTGTATCTGCAGTATCCGGGCCTTCCATTCGGTTTATCCGATTTTTTTATCTGTATTGTGAGGTTTCAACCTGAGGCAACCGCTACTCGAGATAGCGGTTCATCTTCTTTTTGAACCGGGCCTTCTCCCAGCGCCTGCTTGAGCTCCTCGCTGTCACATTCGGTACCGTATACCTCGAGCGCTTTTTCAGTGGTCAGTTCGGAAGGCGGGCCGTAAAAAACGATGCGACCCGCGTGCATGCCGATAATGCGCTCACAATAGGAGCGAGCAGTGGCCAGATGATGCAAATTGCTGATAACGGTAATCCCCACTTCCTGGTTGATGCGCCTGAGCGCTTCCATCACAAGCGTGGCGTTGTGCGGATCCAGTGAAGCAATCGGTTCATCCGCCAGGATCAGATGAGGCTCCTGAACCAGGGCCCGGGCGATGGCAACGCGCTGTTGTTGCCCGCCGGAGAGGGTATCGGCCCGTTGCAAGGCGGTAGCGGCCATATCCAGCTGATCCAGTGCCTGGATGGCCATGGCCTTTTCTGACCTGGAAAAAACCTTCAACAGGGTGGGAACCGTTGCGTGGTAGCCCAGGCGTCCCACCAGGACATTGGTGAGGACATCCAAACGGCTGACCAGATTAAACTGCTGGAAAATCATGGCACAGCGCGTACGCCATTGTAAGAGAGCGCGACGCTTTAATTGACCGATGTCGGCTCCGTCGAACTCAATACTTCCTGATGTGGGGTCGATTAATCGATTGATTAATCTGAGAAGGGTGGATTTCCCGGCTCCCGAGCGCCCGATGATCCCGACCATCTGACCGGACTGGATGGTCAGATTTACCTGGTCGACCGCTTTGACCTTGCCAAAATGTTTACACAGTTGCTGTAGCTTTAGCATATTTATTCCGTTAGGCGTCACCGGTGGAAGTAGAAATATGGCAACATTTCTAACCGGCTGGAAAATTGAATTTTGGTTGAAAATAGGCCCGCGAGATTAGATTAATGTGAGGACGGGGTTAATTTTTGATGATAGACGTAGCCTTGTCAGAATTTGACCAGCTTGCCTCACGGTGGATAGGGCGGTAGGGTGATTTGAAGATCGATCGAAGCACACGTTTGAATGGTAAAAATTAAGCTGTCCCACAGATGTCTGAAATATAGGCAAGATTGAAGACGGATCATGAAAAAATGTGTGGCGGTAAAATCGCTAACGGATAGGATTTAGTTTTTAGATTCGCGCGATCTCAGGAATCAAAAAATTCATGGACCAAAACTTCCTCCTTTGTAAGTTTATGAAAGGTTTTGCATATTGGATAGCCCGAACACCTGAATCGGACGTATGAATCAGCGCGCATGTAAATGTGCATCGGTTTGCCGCAGCCGGGACACTCGGGTCTTTTCTTGACTTCCAATCTGCTTTTGCCGGGTACAAATTGACGATCGCACACCTGGCATTTGTAACGCTGCTTGCCGTTTTTGGTTTTGCCAAACTTATAAATTGCATCTGAGCTGCACTTGGGGCACTTATTGTCGGTTGGCATAATAGGGTTCTCGATTTAAAGTGAGGTTAATTTTAGCTGCTTTTATCAACCTTAAAAACGATGCTGTTTCTATTGTTTTGACCCATCCCAGCTCGAGTATAACCCGTACTAATTGTAAAAGCTTTTAATAGTAATCGTTGTTTTGTTAGGATGGTGTTAGGATCCAATTAAAAATTGGTTCGTAGCGGGACATCTTTTGCGCGATTAACGCAATGACGTTGAAAAACGAATGCCAGAAAGGCGATCGCTTTTATTATTTCCTATCAATCTCATCGGCTTTAAATCTATTTCTAATTTACCTTTAATTATATTCCAATACCCACTCCCTATTATCTACCACAATAGTTCGTCGCTAAACGATGCACTTCACCTTTTATGATGTGACACCATAAACACCCAATTCTGATAACTGAACCGGGTACTTTGTCGGCCTGATTGGTACCGAAAAGCCCGAATCTGAAAGCTTAAAATGCTTTTGATTCGGGCTTTGCCATTTTTGAAGAAAGGAGGTGATCTGAGGAGAAAAAAAGCAATGTCCCAGAGGGGCTTAACTTTTCAAATTTACTCAAACAAAGCATAACGAAAATAGAATTTGAAGGAGGATAATATGAGGTATTTAAAATATGGGGTGGTCTTGATGACCGTATTGGCAATAACCTTTGCCGGCGCCAGCGCTTTTGCCAAGCAAACGCAAATTAAAAACATCATCATTATGATCTCGGACGGCTGGGGCTACAATCACATTGATGCCACCAATTATTATGCTTACGGCGCAACCGGTGTTCAGGCTTACGAACATTTTTCATGCCAGATGGCCATGAGCACATATATGGTTCCCGGTGATTACGATCCTGATGAGGCCTGGGCTAGTTTTGATTATGTCAAAAGCGGTGCGACCGATTCCGCAGCGGCAGCGACCGCGATGTCCACCGCTGAAAAGACCTATGGCGGCGCCATCGGTGTTGATCTAGATAAACAGCCACTGCTTCACGTCCTTGAGTCTTGTGAAGCTGCTGGCATGTCCACCGGAGTGGTCTCCAGCGTTGAGTTCAGCCATGCCACCCCGGCTGCGTTCGTGGCTCATAATGAGGCTCGGGGCAATTACGCCGATATCGCCAATGAGATGATCTACGAAAGTGCATGTGAAGTGATCATGGGGGCCGGTGCACCGGATTATGATAATAGCGGTGTGGCTTGTTCTGATGTTGATCCTATAGACGAGAAACCTGATGCGTGCATGAATACTAAATATGTCGGCGGAGATGAAACCTGGGATGACCTGACCGATGATTTTATGGTTATTGACAATGTTGCCGATGCCGATGGTGACGGCATTCCTGACGGCTGGAAAGTCATCCGTTCCCGCGAGGAGTTCCAGAAAATGGCTTCCGGCGACACCCCGGCGCGCGTCATCGGTCTTCCGTACGTGTATCAAACCCTTCAACAGAAGCGAGGGGGTGATGGTTATGCAGACCCATATGTAGTGCCCTTGATCAGCAGCGTTCCGACTCTGGAAGAAATGACCAAAGCGGCCCTGAACGTCCTGGATGATGACCCGGATGGCCTGTTTCTGATGGTCGAAGGCGGCGCGGTGGATTGGGCCAGCCATGCCAACCAGTCCGGACGCATGATCGAAGAGCAGATTGATTTCAACAACGCCGTCCAGGCCGTGATGGACTGGATCAAGGCCAACAGCAGCTGGGGCGAAACCCTGCTGATCGTCACCGGTGACCACGAGACCGGCTACCTTACCGGTCCCGACTCTGATCCAACATGGAAACCGATCGTTAACCACGGTGCCGGGAATCTGCCGGGCATGCAATGGAACAGCGGTAGCCACACCAATCAGCTGATTCCTTTTTTTGCCAAAGGTTGCGGTGCCCAGCTATTTAAAAAAGGCCCAACCTCAGAAGATCCGATCAGGGGCATATACATTGACAACACGGTTATTGCCGACGTAATTTTTGAAATGCTGGATGACAAGTAGGAGTCCATCGATAAGGGACTTTGCTAGAACACAAGAAAATAATTGATAAAAAGAGAGGCTCAGCGCCTCTCTTTTTACTTTTAGAAGAAGTCTAATAATTAATCAGATCGGATAGGCCGAGGCTATCATCCTGATTGGAAAGCGGAATCTGTCGATTAAATTCTATTCATAATTTTGCCTGGTCTTGAAACGAACTAATGAAAATTATGCTTTCACCTATTTTTAACACGTGCCTAGTTTCAGCCAAATATTCGGTCTGAATAATGACTGCTATCAACTACGGGGGACAGCTTAGAATTTTGTTGATAGTAAAGCTAAAGTGGCAACACAGTGTTTTGAGATAGCTCCTAGAATCCTTCCTTATCAGCAGCAATAAAACCATCTTTTACAACAGCGTATGAAAACACGACGAAGTGAAAACTTAGACCGGCCCATTCGAATGGATAAATCCAAAAAATTGTTCTGCCTGATGGATTATTTGAGAAGTTTGAATGAAGAAAACTTTACCGGTTCCATCAAAATTAATTTTAGTCAAGGCAGCATTGCCAGAGTTGAACGATTCGAAGAAATATCCAAAAAGCTCACCTTTTAAAGACGTTAACTCCCACCCATCATTAGAAGAATCCAGGGAAAGAACGGATTTAAAACACAGGAATCAATTGGAAGGATACAATGCCGTGTTCGATTGTTGTTGGGATGAAAAAGCCACCTAATGCGGCTCAACCAGTGATTTTAAAAGCGCGAGTCCCTCCTCGCGGGCATGCAGGATGCTTTTGATGTCAACGCCTTGTAGTTCGTCGCGAAGCAGGATGCGCTCTTTGAGGGCCTGCCGATAGAGTCTGTATTCGCGTTTGGCCGGTATGTTGGGCTCGACCCTCTCAGTATAAAACAGCGTATCAATCGGTTGGTTTTTACCGTTTTGATTGCCTTCGGTTAGATCAACCCGATGCTGCGCATATTCTAGAAAGCAATGGATCATCGGGACGTATGGCAAGTCGTATTTGTTTATTATGTCGTCTGTTCCGCTGACAATCGCTTCGGTCATGGGATAGATGCCGATACGCTTGTATATCGGCAGATCTATTTCTGCCGCCAGGGTGGCAATTACAGAATGTTTCGTGGTGCAGCTGCCCATCTTTTCTCTAAACAAAATCATCTCATCATCTCTGTCGGAATTGTACCCGTAAGGCAGCTGATGGACATAATCGCAGGCATCCATAAAAGTGTTTATTCCGATACTTAAGAATTGACTTGAGATGTCACCGGCTTCAATAATGGTCTTATTCGGAAAAACAGTGTAAGGATCCATTTTTCTTCTCTCTCGTATGGTGAGTACTGAAAAAATACCAAAATTTAGGGCGACTCTCGCTAGGGCAGCCCTGACAATCCGTACCCCGCTGCACCCAGATACAGATATTTGCCCAATCCGATGGTAAAAATATAGTTTCCGTATAGTGCATGTTCAACAAGTGAAACAATAAGCGAGCGTGAATCCGTATATGTCTTGGCAAACAGGAGCCCGCCTGCAAAGGTCAACAGCAAGGCCAGCGGATTTTTAAAAACAATGTGCATGAATGAAAATGCCGCCGCACTGGCAAATATCATCCATCCGCCCCTGAAAATGAGTTGATAGCGATGAAAGAGAAATGCGCGATGCGTTAATCCCTGGGGGCACACCGATAATAAAGGATACAGGATCATCACCATAGTCCACGTATGGGGACGGTACCGCGGAAAATTAAACAGCAGATCCGGTTCAAAAGCAACCACATAACCTCCCAACAAAACGGCTGCCACGGTAAATCGAATTAAAACGGCTTTTAGTTCCCTCAAATGCCCAACCTGCCATAATTGAGATGTTTTAAACTGCCGCCCACAAATCAGGGCTATTGTACAAGCGGCCGAAAATATCCACAGGGCGAAAATCGGATAAATGGGAAAAAGGTTAAACATACATGCAGTTGGGAGCCCAAAAAACAAAATGATATACTCTGTTATCATATACGACCGGTATAACCGGCTGCGTTCGCTAAACATATTTCTAACCTTTTCAAAAAATTATTCTAGCGTAGCTTTAGCATTATTGTTGGATACATTAATCCACTACTGAAATTCTAACTATTGCTTTGGAGATATCCTTTTTTATCAAAGGCTTTATCATCGGGCTGGTTGTAGCCGCACCGCTAGGGCCGATTGGAATAATCAGCCTGCAACGAACACTTTCTGAAGGTTATCTTCCCGGTCTCTTTTCCGGTTTGGGGATATCAACCGCTGATGCCATCTACGGGGCTCTGGCCACTTTCGGTGTTACCGCCATATCGGGGTTTCTGATATCCCAGGAGCTTTGGCTCAAGATAATCGGCGGAATTGTCATTTGCGGATTGGGTATCCGGATATACAGTCAGGCCGAATATCAGAAAATGTCCGAATCCGCGAACAACAAAAACTGTTTGGGAGCCTATTTTTCAGCGCTTATTTTAACCCTCATGAATCCCGCCCTTATCTTCTCTTTTTTTGCCATTTTTGCCAGTCTGGGAATTGTCTATTCAAGTACCAACCCTATTTCCACCCTGTTGCTGATAGGGGGTGTCTTTTCAGGATCGGCCATCTGGTGGGTGCTTTTAAGCGGTATGGCCAGCCGGCTGAAAATGAAGTTTACAGAATCATTTATCAAAAAAATAAATTATATATCAGGCATCTTAATTGCAGGATTCGGTCTGGTGATGGTCGGAAGCGCATTAATTTCCAGATGATTATCCACCCCCCCGATTGACGTCTTCCAATTACCTTAGCCGGTTTAAGGATTGCCATAGGCATTTGCGGGAATGCTGGCGGGCGACAGATCGGGGATCTGTTGCTGGTGGTAGGACATAAATGTCGCAAATCCGTCCGCTTCCATATATCTTTTCAACAGTTTCGGATCCGTAGCGGTCAAATCCACCATAATCAGGCCGTCCAGGACATTGCCGAATGCCGGATCGATGTTGAAGCTTAGAAATTTACCGCCCAATTTGAGGTACTGTTTGAGCAAGATGGGCACACCTTTGCCGTCTGTTTCGATATCTGAAATCCAGGAGGACAGCTCGTCGATATCCTCGGGCCAGCTGGCGGCCTTATGGGTCTCCAATTCCGGAATGGCTTTTTGACGATACGGCTTGCGCGGCCGAACCATTCGTGACAGATCCTGCAGGAAGCTGTTGCTTTTTAAAAAAGTGGCCATCAGCCGTCGCGAATATGAGCTGTATTCATCGGTGATGCTGACTGCACCGAACAGGATCTTATAGCGCGGATAACGGACAACAAATTGGCCGATGCCCTTCCAAAGCAAAAGAAGGGGGGTATAACTTTTCTGGTATTCAGGACGCACGAACGAGCGGCTCATTTCAAGGGCCAAGCCCATTTGCGACAATAAACGGGTTTGGTATTTAAACAGGGTATAGGTGTAAAATCCCTCTTTACCGAATCTTTTGAGCACATCATCGGAGGCTGCAAGCCGATAGGCACCGACGACCTCACGGGTTTCAAAATTCCATACAAACAGATGCCGGTAATGCTGATCAAATCGATCCAGGTCGATTGATTTGCCGGTTCCTTCACCCACCTGCCGGAAGGTTTCCTCACGCAGCCGGCCGATCTCATGCAGTACGTTGGGAATCTGTCCGGCAAAGGCTACATAGACGTGAAGATTGCCATGGGCGGATAAATGCTGGTCTTGCGCAAGGCCATCTATTTCTTTGACAAGATCAGCTGACGCTTTCGGGGCAACAATGGTTTCCAGCGACTTGCGGGCGGTGCGCCTTATCACCGGTGTATTCAGAAATCCCGGTGTCCTGTCAAAGGCATTGCCCAGCAGATAAGTGCGAAAGCGCAGATAGGCCGTCAAATCAGCATCACGGGTTATGGCGGCGATCCGCCGGTAAGGAATGGGGCTGCCGATTCTCAAGTGGATATGGGCAGATTGTTTTTGCAGTAATTCTCGCGGAAGCATCAGGGTCCGTAAAAGCGGATGGATCAGACCGGCGACCTGAAATGCCAGACTGTTGTGCCCCTTGAAATAAACGGGAACAACCCTGGCCCGGGTCCAGCGAATAATGCGCACAACCGTTTCATCCCAATCCGGATCTTCAATTTTTTTGGTCTTCCAGCGGAAATGGGAGACCTCACCGGCCGGAAACACCATCAGCAAACCACCGTCTTTAACCCAGCGTACCGTTTTTTTGAGTGCCGCTCTGTTTTGATTGATGGACGACTTGTTGCCGAATGGATCCACCATAAAAAGCAAGGGCCGCAGTTCCGGAATGCGGCCCAAAAAATAGTTTGCCAAAATTCTAACATCTTGGCGAACAGCACAAAGAAGAGACGCCAAAAAAACACCGTCCAGCCCACCAAAGGGATGATTGGCGATGACCACGGTGGGGCCTTTGGGCGGTATGGCGCTCAGATCTTCCTGGCGGATGGAATGCGCGATTTGAAACCGGTTTAACACATGATTTAAAAATTCAGGGGGACTGCTGCTGGCGGGCAGACGATTGTGAATGTTTTTAACCGCTCTCACAGAAAGCAGTTGTTCGACCACGGCATTTGCCAAATCGATAAGACGGTAATAAATCGGATGATGACCATCTCCGTCAGCAACCGATATGAGTTTTCCAAGTGAATCTTTTTGCGTCAATGTTCATGACCTCCTTATTTGACTGTCCGAATCAAAAAGCCTGGTACATAAACCCAAATTGCCGCTTCACGAATTGATCTCAGGCAAATGCTTGAAACATCAGTGGGGGGAGCACAAATAGGGTAAGTTTATCTTGCGGTTATTAGATTTTTATTGGTCAATTGCTAAATCTTGATAAGAACAGCACAAGGTGAATACGCCGACGGGCATCAGAGGAGAGACATGTCAAATCAACCGGTTTGACCGGCTTAAAAAAAGGGCCGGACTAGCAATTTGAACACCACAACGGATTGGACCAAGCCTGCTTTCCATTAGCGTCTTCGATTTCCAGGCGGGCATAAGGCCAATCCAGCGGCAGCTCAAATTCGGCCCGTAAAAGGGGTTCCTGTTCCGTGGCTTTGATCCAGTTGCCGGCCATTCGCGATCCGATAAGGCGAATGTAAGCCACCGGTGATGTTTCCACCTTCACAGCATTTGCCGAATACGCTATGGTTTTAAATTCCGGTCCCTGACTGGCGTAAAAGTTTCCCCTGCGAATGTTAAACAGGATCTCTTCCTGGGTGCAGGCAGCAGCGTTTACCATTATCCAGCCGCCCTTCCAATATTGCTGTTTGGGAACAAAATGGCTGTCGTCGGTGGCAAAGCCCAGAAAGTCAGGCTGCCGATTCAATACACTATCCCAATGCGACAATGCATACCCGCTTCCGTTTTCACAATGGGAGGAATGATTGTAAATCTCCAAACCATGAAAATTATGATGCAGGCCCTCCATGGGTGAATTGCCCGTCCAATGCGGATGGGCCCAAATCAACAACGCACCCTGCGATCGGGCGGCCTGCAGCGCTTTTTCGAAATTGCGTTTGGAAGTGGGCAGCTTCAGGGAAGCGCCCAGGGCCAGTACATGAAAATAAGCGCCTGTACTATCAAGGCCATCCAATTCGATGCCATCGATTACCAATAAGGGCAGGTTCGTGCGCTGACCATTGAATTCCGGCAGACGCCAGTGATCGGTTATGGCAACAAAGTCGAATCGCTCAGCAGCGTACATTTTTACCAGTTGTGTAACCGATAAATGACCATCTGAGCGATTGGTATGCAGATGCAGACTCCCCTTGTACCATTGTCCGGAAGTCGCGTATCGATATTTCAAACGATGTTTGTGCCCAACATCTTCTGCCAGACAGCTTGCCTCCATGTGTGTACCTTTCCTATTTTAGCGTTTTACACATACCGATCATAAGCGACAATTATTAAATATCGTTGAGAATTTTGTTAAAAAACAGTTTCACTCTCGGAACGTTTTTTTGGCAACCAGTATACAATCAGGTTACGGCAGTAACTTGCTATTTTACTCTGTCATCGAAACAATACTTTCGTAATTGGAATTTCGTTTTGATTGAGAAAGAAGAAAAAAAATCGGGCAGCCCACCATGGGCTGCCCTTCACGAAAAAGTTCGGATTGCAATGCGGATCCACTCCGCAACGCAAAAAAACGGATACCGCTGGATTTTTAGTTTTGTATTAGTTTTTTGTTAGAAACGTATCTGGACATGGAGTGCCTGGCGATGGTGGGTATGCAGCTGTTTGAACATTTCCAAGCCAAAGTAGATGCCGAGGGTTAACTATTTCGAGATCAGTAGCACCACCTGCCAGATTAAGCCGGAAAACGACCACTCAGAGCCCCGGTAGGAATATTCAAGCTGGAAAACGACAGGTCATGAGCCAGCTATTCCCAATCCAGCAAACGGTTTTGGCCTTCAAGTTTGCGGATGCGGGTCAGGTCCTGGCTGACCTCCAGACACCCCTTATAATAGCCGCTGGCATCCCGCACGGCAAAGTAGCGGATGAAGATGAAATTGCCGCCCAGCTCGATCCAGAATTCGGCCGTGTCGCGTGCGCCGGACTTGAAGGCATCCAGGATCTGATTGACCAGATGAACGCTTTTGGGGGGATGGCAGTTGCGGACCTCGCGGCCGATGATGGCCGGGCTGCGAGGGAAAATGCGCTCCGGCCCTTCGGAGTAATAAGCGACGCGGTCCATTTCGTCGACAAAGGTTAAGTCCACCGGCAGGTGGGTGAGCATCAGGTTGATCTGCTCCAGGGTCATGCGTCCGGTGTCCAGGCCCAGCGCCCCGGCGACATCTTCAACAACCGCTTCCGGCTCGGGCGCAGCCTCTTCGGTTTCCTTGATAATGTCTTCGGGCCAGCCTGTATCCGGAACGACCCAGGCAAAACCAATGTCGGCCTCACCTTTTTTGACCTTGATCCATTCCTGATCGCTCAGCATATCGAGACTGGCGGGATACAGGATGTGCTCTTCTTTGTAGATCATATCGCGGATGGCCTGGATGGCCTCTTTAAGCGGCGCTATAGTGCCTTCCGGATCGGACTGGGCGAATGCCTCGCAAGCCTGCTTGAGGCTTGCGCGGATATCGTCATGGATGGACCACATCACCTGGGAAGGGCCGGTAAAATGGTGGGCTTCGAGCATCGGAAACAGCTGATTCTCCTTGCGGGTGTAGTGGGTATCGATCTCGCATAAGCGATCGATTAGGGCCCCCAGCGCCTGGCTGTTTTCTGAAAAGGCTGCCGGTTTGGGTGGATGGCCGATGCGCCCCAGGAGCATACTGGTCTCAGACATGATCTTTTCCGAAGCCCGGTTTTCTTTCATGAAAGTGTGAATCGGATGTCCCAGCGGAGGATCCGGTCGGTCCTGTTCTTCGAGGGCCTCTTTAAAAATTTCAACATGGACGTTGCACAAGCGTTTGATTTCTTCAGCCGGCAGGCCCTCGTCGATCAGGGCTTGTTCCATTTTGGCAATTTCGCTTGCTTCCACCCCTTTAACCAGCTTGCTGAATCTTTGCTTGAGGACCGCCATGTCCTCACCCGCGTGCAAAGCCTTGATAATTTCCTTGAGCGCCGCTTGTTTTTCTTCAGGGTCGCTGATACCGCTGTCGGCCCCTTCTGGTGTTGATTCAGCGGCTGTAGCGGGCCTGCCTGCCTGTCGGTCGATTTCTCTTGTCAGGGCGTCTAAGAATTCGTCCAGGTCCAACCCGCCGACTCCGGCAACTTTGCCAAGGGTGGCGACTTTGCCGATGGTTTTACGCATAATCGGGTTTTTAAGGCCTTTAAATTTAGGTGACAGGGTCACCAAAAAATCTTCCAGAAAAGGGTATTGTTTCAACAAATCGTTGATCTTGGTATTGGCATTAATTCCCATGATGCGATCTCCTCCCCAGGATTTAGTTGACGTTATTATTTACAACAAAGTTGAGGGCCTGTCGAGGTTGCCGTTCCGGTGAAATCGGTTTCACATATGTTTATTTTGAAGCACTCACATTTCGCGTTAGCCATTCGTGTATTATATTTATCCAGAGGATTACAACCAGGAGGTCAAAATGGCCGTCGAAGTAATGATTAAAAGAAAGGTCGAACAAGGTCGTCAGGCCAAAGAACTGGTTCCGCTGATTATGCACCTTAGAGCCCTTGCCACCTATCAACCCGGCTATATCTCCGGCACTACCCTGAGCAATGTGGAGCACCCCGATGAATGTCTGGTCATTAGCAGATGGGAATCCATTGAACACTGGAACAGGTGGCGCAAGAGCAAACAGCGCATGGCGATTGAAGAAAAAATTGAGACGCTGACCGGCGAACAAACCGAATACAATATTTATGCACCGATGGTGGCTCAGCCGGGACCTGGTGAGACGTTGCTTAAAGAATTAAGGAAAATAGATAATATCTGGTAAGCTTTATGCAACCGACTTCGACCTATTGCCCTTGTTCATAGCGCTGCTCAATGATGAGCGCCGGCTTGAGCAGCAGCGAAACCACAAAAATTCCCAGGGCCAGAATCCCGAGCGTAATACTGACTTCCACCCAGCTGGGCGCGTAATTCACCACCTCCCCCAAAGGCGACGGCACCAGACCGGGTACGATCAAGCCGATGCCCTTTTCGATCCAGATGCCCAGAAACAGCAGCCCACAGGCCGGTACCAGTACTTTGGGGTTGTTTTTGCCCGGGTTAAACGCCATTGTCAGGGTGCCGATGACATTCATGACGATGGCGGTCCAGATCCAGGGGACCAGAGCCGTGTGGCCATCGAGGCCGAAATACAAATAAATGGCCGGCTGGCTGTGATGGGTAGGCAGGTAAAATTCTTTAAACACCTCAGAAAAAAGCATGATCAGGTTGATAATAGCGGCGACGACACTGATGCGTCGGATTTTATTAAAGACCTGATCTTCGACTCGAAATGATGTCGTGGATTGAATGATCACCAGCACGATGATGATCAGGGCCGGTCCGGCTGCAAAGGCGGAAGCCAAGAAGCGAGGGCCCATCAGGGGATTGTTCCAGAACGGACGGGCGGGCAGCCCCTGGTACAGAAAAGCGGTTACCAGATGGATTCCAAAAGCCCAGAAGATAGAGATAAAAACCAGCGGCAGATATAATTTTTTAATGGGCTCGCGGTGGTAATAATGGCAATACAAGATATAGGCCGGCACCAGCAGGTTCAAAACCAGGTAGCCGTTTAACACCAGCACATCCCAGGTCAGCAACGATGTCGGCCAGTTAAAAAGGCCGATAATGGGAATCATGTGCCAGGCATTCCAGGGGGCGCCCAGATCAACAAAAACAAACATCAGACACATCACCAGAGCGCCGATGGCGACGACTTCCCCGACAATGACGACTTTGTGCAGATCCTTATCCTTGAAGATATATGAGGGCAAAATGATCATCACCGCGGCTGCGGCCACACCGACCAAAAAGGTAAAATTAGCGATATAAAAACCCCAGCTGACGATATCCGACATGTTGGTGGCGGCCAAACCGACATTGATTTGAACGAAATAGGCATAGACGCCCAGCACCATCAATGCCGCCAGAATGCACAGATAGATCTGATAGATCAGACCGCCGGACAGGCTCCAGGTGATGACATCTTTAACAAATGCGATGACTTCATTGATAATTGAAAGTTTACGCGCCATTAATTTTTCTTGGGTCGTTTCCATAGGTCCTCTGTAAATTTAATCGACAAAATACCAAAACCTGGACGATAGTACGCGAGTATTTTAAACCGGCTTGTAACACAGCCGTCGGGCATTAGATGTGGTTTTGAAATCAGTTTTAATCGACGAAATACCAGAACTTAGGGTCAGTCCCCAGATCCTCCTTCCAGCGGAAAACCTTCTTGTTTTTGAGGACAAATCTGATTTCGCTGTCCGGGTCTAAGAGATTTCCAAACACCCGGGCGCCGGTCGGGCAGGCTTCAACGCAGGCGGGCAGCCGGCCGGATCTGCTTCTTTGCACACAGAAGGTGCATTTTTCCATCTGTCCCCGGCCGCGCATGCGGTTGCCCAGATAATGCTGCTTTTTGGTCATTTCTTCTTCGGGCACGACCGGGTCGTTCCAGTTGAAGCGGCGCCCGTAATAGGGGCAGGCGGCGATACAGTAGCGGCAACCAATACACCAGTCATAATCGACAACCACAATGCCGTCCGGCTCCTGCCAGGTGGCTTTTGTCGGGCAGGCCTTGACACAGGGGGCATTTTGACAGTGGTTGCACTGCACCCCCATGTAGAAATGATCTTCAACCGGCACCTGGTGATAGAATTTGGCGTTGCCGACTTCCGGCGTCATTTGACCGTGCTCCATCTCAAAAATGCGAATGTATTGCATGTTGGACTTACGGTCGAGGTTGTTCTCCTTGACGCAGGCCGCCACACATTCCATATACCCTTCACAGCGGGTTACATTAAAAGCATAGCCGAACAGAACGCCGTCGATGGGTGCGGTGGCGCTCATCTGGATGTTGACCCCGTTTTGTATTTTAGCCAGGCGTTCCAGGCGCCGGACCGTCTCATCTTTTTCCTCCTGGGTCATCAGCCGGTAATGCTTCTTGAAGTATTCCTTCCAGCGCAGCGATAGCTCATCTTTGGAACCCAGCATGCCGCCACATCCGCTGAGCATGGCGGCACCACCGAAAGCAGCGACTCGGGCGGCACCTTTGAGAAATTCCCTGCGCCCGCACTGTTTGGTCTGCCGGCAATCCTTTTTCTCTGGCTTTTTACAGATCTTATTTTTCCGGGGATCCATACGATTTCCCTATTCACTTTTACTCAAAGGAGGTGAATAAATGACCGGCCACCGGTTCTTAAACCGTGGTGAATGGGGGTTATGACAGCCGGTGCAATTTTTGACCACCCGCTGGCCGGCCCAGTAAGAGATGCGTTTGCCGTGGGCGCCACCCACCCAATCTTTTTTCTGCCGGAAGTGGCACTGACCGCACATCTGGTAGCTGTGATCCATATCGATTTTGTTGCCCTGTTCCGTTATTAAAAAATCACGCTCATCTTTTTTGTGACAGGTATAACACGACAGAGGCCGTGCTTCGCTGCCATGGTTCAAGACAATTTCACCGTGGGCAATTTCAGCGGCTTTGGCGATCCTGACCGGTTTATTATTGTGGCATTGGCTGCATTTAAAACGCTGCATTTTGTCCTTGCGGGTCTCGACCCAAAACCGCCCCCCCTGATAGTGTTCCGTTACCGGAACCGATTTTATGGGAAGGGCCAAGGCCGCATCGACCTGCTTGTCATCAAAAGGAGCGGTCGCTTTTTTATAGGTTTCAACGACGCCGCCTTCGGCGGCATATGCATAACCGACAGGTAAAATGATAAGCAATGCCGCCAACATGCCATAGAGGCAATGATTTAATGCTCGTGTTTTCATCTCGTCCTTATAATTGAATATTGTAAATTTAATATTGAATAATTGAGGAATCTTATCTGATTTAAAGTATAATGATATCATCTTATGTAAACGGCGGAGCGGCACGCGGCGCAAGCGCCTGCGCTGCGCGAGCGACATCCGCAAATATTCAATATTCAATCTTCATTCTTCAATTTATTGATGCTTTTCGCTTGAACGGTTCCACATTATTTTCCGGCACATGGCACTGCCGGCAATTACCGCGTGACGGATGCTCCACTCGAATGGTCGCCACGGATCCCGGTCCCACATGACAGGCGATACAGTTACCTCGCATTTGGATATCATGTGGAATTGGCAGCGGTGCCCCCGGCAGGGCCGCACGCCCCAAACGGGGCGGTGCCACGCTCATCCAGCCGGTTTCGACAAACAGGTCGGCCTCGGTAACGGTAACGTGGCACTGGCGGCAGGCCTCTTGCTCCGGGTGCGGTGTGACGGGCGTATTCTTTTTCAGCTCCTCGGTCCAGCCGCCCTGGAGGTGACAGGTCAGACACTCGATCGGGGCCAGATCCGGCTCTTCGACCTTATGGGGGATGAGCGGCGGTGACCCGGGATACTGTCTGAGGGCGTAGTATTCTTCGAGTTTACGACCCGTGGATGTGCCTTCCAGATAGTCTTTGGAAACCTGATCGTAGTTTACAAAGATGGCTTTTCCGCTAACATCAAAGTCCATGTCCCGGGATTGCGTAACCGTGGTTTGTGTTTCTTTCGGCTCGGATGAAAAGGCCGAAAATACGATCAACGGCAACGCCAGGATGCAGATACCGGCGAATATCAGAAAAACCTTTCCCACTTTCTGGTCTGATTTTTCCATTATACTCTCTCCAATTTAACCGCACATTTTTTGTAATCGGGCTGCTTGGATATGGGGCAAAAGGCATCCAAGGTGGCCTCGTTGATTAAATAGCTTTCATCAAAGAACGGTACAAAAACCATTCCCCGCGGCGGGCGTCCGCGGCCGTTGATACTGGCTTTCATGGTCACCGATCCCCGGCGCGAAGACACTTTGACTTTGCTGCCGTTGGTAATCCCCAACCGGTCGGCGTCGTCGGGACTGATTTCCACGTAGGCTTCTGGGACTGCCCGGTGAAGGAGCGGCACGCGCCGGGTCATCGAGCCCGTGTGCCAGTGCTCCAGGATACGGCCGGTATTGAGCCAGAAGGGGTATTCGCTGTCCGGAGACTCTGCCGGCGGCTCATATGGCCTGAGCCATATCCAGGCACGGCGATCCGGTTTGCCGTAAAAATCAAAGGAATCGCTTTCGGCTGCCGGATCATATTTAGCGTTGTAGCGCCATTTGGTCTCAATCCCGTTGACATACGGCCAAACGATTCCGGATTTGGCTTTAAGCTCGTTAAACGGCGCCATGCGGTGTTTGGGGTTGTCGTGGAATTGGATGTATTCATTCCAGATATCTTCGATATAAGTTTCTTCGGACCAGGGAAACTGTTTCTCGAAACCCATACGACGGGCCACCTCGATGATCTGCCAGGTATTGCTCATGCAATCACCGGGCATGGGGATGATTTGCTCATTGTGCTGGGTGCGCCGCTCGGAATTGCCGAAAAATCCTTCGCGCTCGATCCACAGAGCGGCCGGCAAAACCACATCGGCCACATCGGAAGTGGGGGTCGGATAAATTTCAGATACGACAATGAAGCGCCCGTCTTTTTTGGCGCCGTCCCGGTAGCGAGCGAGGTTGGGCATGGTGACCATGGGGTTGGTGACCTGAATCCACATAAAGCGGATGTCACCGCGATCCAGGGCCCTGAACATTTCAACCGTATGATAGGTGGGCTTGGGATCGATATTTTCCACCGGCACATCCCAGATTTTAGCTGCCAGCTTGCGGGCGCCCTCTTTCATGACGACACCTTTTGGCAACTTATGGGTCAAGGTGCCGACTTCACGCACCGTCCCGCAGGCGCTGGGTTGACCGGTCAGAGAAAAGGGACCGTTACCCGGCTGAGAGATTTTGCCCACCAGCAAATGACAGTTGTAGACCAGGTTGTTGATCCAGGTTCCCCGGGTGTGCTGGTTCATGCCCATACACCAGTAAGATACGACCTTTTTGTCCGGGTCTCCGAACAATGAGGCCAGATATTTGATGTCTTTGGCGGGCACACCTGAAATTGCTTCTACCTTTTCCGGAGTATAGTCTGTCAGGAAGGCTTTGTAGGCTTCCCAATCAACGGTTTCGGCCTTGTCCTTAAATTTGAAATGGTCCTGGGTGCCGTAGCCGATGTTGGTCTTACCCTTATGAAAGGAAACATGTTTGTTGACAAAA
>JASFIV010000070.1:0-17658 GCA_050122475.1 Desulfobacterales bacterium
AGCTGTTGAAAGATAAGATCGTATTGACTGTTGATGACGAGGTCGATGTTACCGATACCGTGGCAGAGGTTTTGGACATGTGTTTGGTGCGCAAAGCCAATGATTATGATACCGCGCATCAATTGCTGCTCGGATATACGTTTGATATCGTCATTCTGGATATCATGGGTGTGAATGGTTTTGACCTCTTAAAAACTTCTGTAAAACGCGGATTCCCCACGGTGATGCTGACGGCTTACGCTCTGACGCCTGAAGCATTGGAAAAATCCATTAAACTGGGGGCGGTTTCCTTTCTGCCCAAAGAAAAAATGAGCAGCCTGGACGAATTTATCGCCGATGTTGTCCTCAAAGGGGGACAACCGGTCTGGGGAAAGCTATTTGACAAGCTCGGTGAATTCTTTAACAAACGATTTGGACCGGACTGGAAACAACAAAACCAATTTTTTGAGGATTTCGAAAAATCCATCAAAGCGGGCAAATAGACCGAATCCGAATCCTCGTCAGATTTAATTTTGATGCTGGAGGTTCCTCAAGTTGCCAGAGCCTAAACTGCTGCCCCTCCCTGAAGCCATCGAGCGCTTTGTGCCTGATGGCAGCGCCATTGCCCTGGGCCTTGCCCAGGAAACACTCATTCCGTTTGCCGCCGGACACGAGCTCATCCGTCAGAAAAAGCGGCGTCTTACCCTAATCGGGCCCATATCGGATATTTTATTTGATCAGGTCGTTGGCGCCGGATGTGTCCGTAAAATCAGGGCTGCCTGGGTGGGCAATGTCATTACAGGATCCAGTTACAATTTTCGCAGAGCGGTCGAGGGCGGCTCCCTGGAGATGGAAGACCATTCGAACCTAACCCTGGCCATGGCATTACGAGCCGGTGCCATGGGAGTTCCCTTCATGCCTGCCCGCACCGCACTGGGCAGCGACCTATTTAAAACCAATGCCAGCCTGAAAACGATGACCTGCCCCTTCAGCGGTGAAACGCTGACGGCGGTGGCCGCATTGAAACCGGACGTATCCATCATTCACCTTCAGCGTGCGGACCGGTTCGGCAATGCCCATGCCTGGGGCAATCTGGGTCTAACCCGCGATGCCTGTCTGGCCAGCCGCCACATCATTATTACGGCTGAAGATATTGTGGAGCCGGCAGTCATCAGCCGTGATCCCAATCGGGTCATTACACCGGGTTATCGAGTCAGCGCGGTCGTACATGCGCCCTGGGGCGGCCATCCCTCTCCGGTACCCGGATATTATAATCGCGATCACCAGGGATTTCTTGACTACCGTACCGAAAGCAAAACGCCGCAAGCTTTTGATGGCTGGCAAAAAAGATGGGTGTTCGGCGTACGAAACTGGAAAGATTATACCCAATTGCTGGGAGATCAGCGCATGGCCGAGCTGGCCATAAAACACCATGACTATTCAGAGCCGGTTGATTATGGGTATTAGCAGATCTCAGAGGACAGAGGTCAGATGTCAGAAGACGGAGAAAAGATGGTAAAGATTGAAAGGCCTATATTTTATTATCTGTCTTCTGTTATCTGTCCTCTGTCTTCTGTTTATTAGCACAATACGGCAAAGTTGAATAAGTAACTGAATTAATTGTAGACAAAAGAGATGCCAAATACGTCTTATACCTTGCCAGAGCTGATGGTAACGGCTGCGGCCCGTGAGATCGCAGACGGCGAGGTCGTTTTTGTCGGTATGCGCCTGCCGCTGTTGGGCTTTTTGCTGGCGAAAAGTACGCACGCACCCGGCGCCGTGGGAGTCTACGAGCTGGGGATCGTGCGCGATGCGCTGGCTCCCGAGCCCATATTGACCATGGGCGATTTGCCCAACCTCTACCGGGCGCAATGGCTGGCGGATACGGCCGATATGATGGGGTTGCTGCAGCAGGGTCTGGTGGGCGTTAGCTTCATTGGCGGCGCCCAGATCGATCGATTCGGCAATCTCAACACCAGTTATATCGGCGGGGTGGAAAATGTGACAACCCGCCTGCCGGGCAGCGGCGGTGCCTGTGATTTGGCCAGTTTGGCGCAACGGCATATCATCATCATGAATCATCAAAAACGCCGTTTTGTGTCCCGGGTCGATTATATCACCTCACCCGGATTTGGCGATGGCGCCGGCTGGCGCCGTAAAGTCGGGCTACCGCGCGGTGGGCCTGCTACAGTTATCACGACCCTGGGAATTTTGCGATTTGATGCCCAAAGTCGGGAGATGATGCTCGTTTCGGTCCATCCCGGCGTCAGTGTGGATGAGGTCTTAGACAACACCGGTTGGCCGCTGCAGATCGCTGATGAATTGTCGCAAACACCGCAACCAACCGACAAAGAACTGGCCATGCTGCAGCGTTTTGATCCTGAGCGGTATTGGACCGGATCTTAAATCTTGCATGAAAATTAATGCGAAATTTTTTTCGGCTCATAGACAATGGATTACTTAATTTAACAGCGTTTAGTTTTATCAACATATACTTAATCGGATGAAAACCATTTTATTGCATTAATTTTCATGCAAGATTTAAGATTTAAAGTACAGGGATAAGTGGTCTTTGCAGCGATATTCTGATCTTTTGGTCGATGCCGGATGATTATAAATTTTCAAAGATCCGATTTTGATTGAACCACATGATCATTGAATTTCTATGATTCAGTCCTTGTCAATGCCTATGAGGCAAACGCTTAGCAAAATTAACATCCCTTTTTAGTTCGATATTTTTGCTTGACAAAAAAGCCTATAGCTGCAATATAGCTATGAAATCATCTTTGGCAAATGAATGAAGTTTAGAAATTAAAGGCACAAAGCCGAAAAAGGAGGTACCAATCAATGCATTTAAAAAGATTCACATTCTGTGCGACACTGCTTCTCATTATTTTTGCCCTGCTGATCAGCCCCGCCCTCGCCAAAGGACCCTCCCTGGAAAAATGGAAACCCGCTTTCGATCCATCAGGTGCCAAATATAAATTTATCGTTTCGAATGTTTCCCATCCAGTCTTAAAAGGCGTCTATACCGGTTTTGCCATTCGGGATGAATTGTGGAAACGAACCAACGGCCAGATGTATCTGGACTACAAGCCCTTCTCCATGCTGGGAGGTGAGGTTGAGGTTCTCAACCAGCTACAAATGGGCGCGATTCAGGGTATGGCTGTCAGTTCGGTGGCCTCGACCAATCTGGGGCCGCGATTTGGTATTGTCAATCTACCGTTTCTGGTCGATTCTTTCGAGAAACTCGAAAAATTCGTCAACAGCGGCAAGCTCTTTGACCACTTCCTAATGGGCATGGACCATCAGGGGATCATGGCCGTCGATATTGCCAGCTACGGTAATTACGGCTGGGCCACGACTGTACCGGTCAAAACCATTGCTGATGCCAAGCAGGTCAAATTCCGCATCGCCGAGGCGGCAGTAAACAAGCTGTCCTACAAGTCGTGGGGATTCAACCCGGTCGTGATGCCCTGGCCGGATGTGCCGGTGGCCTTAAAGCAGGGCGTTATCACCGGCCTGGATCATACCCTCACCGTTTGCAGTATTACCAAAAAATTCGAGGTGGCCAAATATTTTACCGAATTAAACTATGCCCAGGGTCTTTTTATCTGGCTGTTTAACAAGGCCTGGTTTAATAGTTTGCCGCCCGACCTGCAGAAGACACTGGTTGAGACGGTGCGCGACATGTGTGCCGAGGCGCGTGTGGCCGCCAAAGCGCAGGAATTGGAGCAGCGTAAAGCTGCTATGGCACAGGGTATCGAATTCTTTCAACTGTCTGATAAAGAGATGATGACCCTTAAAAATCAGGCCAGCGCCGTACATCAAAAATTTGCACCTGAAATCAACAAACTCCAGGCCGGCGATAAATATAGACCGGAAAATTTCCTGCTGGAAGTCCAAAAATACATGGGTTATACAAAATAGCTTGATTATTTTTTTTTCAAACACTAATAAGGGGGTTTCGGTCTAACCGAAGCCCCTTTTACTAATTTTAGGCCAATGAGGTATCTCGGCATGTTTGGAAAGATTATAAATTTTCTGGACCGAATATTGACCTTTTTTGAAGAATGGACGCTGTTTATCAGCGTGCTGGTCGCCTTGGTCGCGCTTTTTTGCAATGTTGTTTTGCGTTACGGCTTCAACTATTCACTGGCCTGGTCTGAAGAATTGGTGCGCGAAGTCATCATCTATACGACCTTTATTGGTTGCAGTTCCGCCGTCAAAATGCGCTCGCTGATTAAAATTGATGCTTCCGTCCAGATTTTTCCCAAATTAAAAGTCCCCTTAACTTTCTTCAGCAATTTTGTGGTCATGATTTTTTCGATACTGATGATCTATTACGGCTGGCTGATGGCGGCCCTGCAGGTTAAAACGCATCAAAAGACGATTATCATGCAAATCCCGTATGTCTATCTGTATGCGATTCTGCCGTTAATGGGTGTGATGATGCTGATCCGGGTTATTCAGGTATTTTATGAGGATATCCAGGAACAAATGGCCAAGAAGGCTTCGGATTAATTTTTGGTTTTACGTTGAGATAAGGAGAACCGGTTTATGGAAACCAGCCATATCGTCATCCTGGCGATTCTTTTAGGATGCATGGCGACCTATGTGCCTGTGTACATGTGCCTGTTTTTTACCGCTGTTTTAGGCTTCATTTTTTTTACGGACCTGCCCATTCTCCTTCTGGCCCAGTCTCTTTTCCGCAGTATGGACAACTTTGCCCTGGTGGTGGTTCTATTTTTTATCCTGTGCGGCAATATCATGACGGCTGGCGTCATTGTGGAGAAGTTGATAAAGATGGCAAACGCCCTTGTCAGCTGGCTTCCAGGCGGCCTTGGCATGGCCGGAGTTCTGGCCTGCGGGCTTTTCGGCGCTATTTCGGGATCCACCGTCGCAACCGTGGTGGCCCTGGGGGGCTTTATGATTCCGGCCCTGATCGATAACGGGTATCCGCAAAAGTATACCCTGGGCCTCATGACCACTTCACCCAATCTGGGCGTGATCATTCCGCCCAGCATCGGCATGATCCTCTATAGTATGATCAGCAATGTGTCTCTTGAAGGTTTATTTCTGACCGGATTTTTGCCGGGGGTGATGATCATGCTCGGCGCCTGTGTTTATACGTATTTTGTTTTCCGCAAAAAAGAAGAAATCGTGCGCAAGCCGATTCCTCGACCAATGGAGCTACTGGCTGTTTTTAAAGAGTGTTTCTGGGCTTTGATGCTGCCGGTGATCATTTTTGGCGGAATCTTTTCAGGCGCCTTCACCGCCAATGAAGCTGCCGTCGTTGCCTGCGTCTACGCGTTTATTGTGGAGTTGTTCATTTACCGTTCGATGAAATTTTCGGATGTCAAGAAAGTGACCGTCAGCTCAGCAGTGACGTCTGCCACCTTGTTGATCATTGTCGCCGGCGCAACCTGTTTTGGCCGTTTGCTGACGCTTGAGAACATCCCGGGCAAAATCACCGAAGCCGTTCTTTCCGCAATCGAATCTCCCTACATGTTCCTTCTGGCCATGAACACGCTGCTGCTGTTTGTGGGCATGTTCATGGATATCATTTCGGCAACCATGATTCTGGGGCCGGTGTTTTTGCCGATGCTGGATGCATTTGACATCAGCTGGATGCATTTCGGTCTGATTTTGACGGTTAATCTGGCCATCGGATATTGCACACCACCGATGGGTGTCAGTCTCTACATCACCGGTGCGATTGCCAACAAGGATTTAATTTATATTTCCAAAGCGGTGATTCCATTTATTATTATTCAGATGATCGTGCTGTTTGTCATAACGTATATACCGGATGCTGTTTTGTGGCTACCGAGAGTGATGGGTTTTTTGCAATAAGCGCTATGCGTGAACAGCATTCGATTTTAGGAGGCGCTTTTTATGTCTGATTACCAATCGTTACTCAAAGGCAAGCATATCCTGGCCGTGGATGATGAGGAAGATATTTTGGAAACCATCGCGGATCTGCTGGATGAATCGGTCATCGATACGGCGCGGGATTATGAGAGTGCTTCACAGAAATTAAATAAGGGGCTGTACGACTTGGCTATTTTAGATATCATGGGCGTAGACGGGCTTAAGCTGCTCGAGGAGTCCGTTGATCGGGGTATCCCGACTGTCATGCTCACAGCCCATGCCGTCAGCCGGGAAACCCTGATGGAATCCATTCAAAAGGGTGCGATTTCCTATCTGCCCAAGGAAAAGCTTTCCGAACTCGATGAGCTGCTGGAAGCGATCTTAGGCGCTTACAAACGGGGTGAGCCACCCTGGAAGTTGCTTTTTGAAAAACTGGGTGATTATTTTGACCGGCGTTTTGGCCCCGATTGGAAGGAAAAGGATCGAGAATTCTGGTCGGAATTCAGCCGGACCTATTCGATTGGAAAAGGAATCCAGGAACGCCTCAAGCATGACAGAAAAATACGGGACAAGGGAATCTAACTTTAGTCTACCGGCTGCTAAAATTGTGAGTACAAATAGACTTGGTACGTACTTTTCGCCTATTCACTCGGATTGATCCTGCCTTAGTATCCTGTAAGATTCACCTTTCCGATTAAGCTGAATCGTAGAGGCCGTTTCGGCCTAAAATTTGCGGTATGGTTCCGATTTTTAGGCGCTTTCTTTCTTGACACCAATGGTGCCTTCCTCTATAGTTCATCTTTTGTGCCAACGATGTATACAGTATACGATTGATCCAATAACATCTGTTTCAGGAGGGAAAAATGGAATTTAGTTTGCCGGAAGAACTTGAAATCCTTAGAGATACGGTACGCAGTTTCGCAAACGAAAAAATTGCGCCCTTTGCCGACGAATGGGATGAGAAACACTATTTTCCTTATGAGGAGGCCGTCAAGCCGATGGGAGAACTCGGTTTGTTCGGCACCGTCATCTCCGAGGAATATGGCGGGTCCGAGATGGGCTGGTTGGCTGCCATGATTATCAGTGAGGAGATCGCTAGGGCTTCGAGTTCCTTGCGAGTCCAGGTCAATATGCAGACGCTGGGGTGTGCCTACACCATCCAAACCTATGGAAGCGACGAATTAAAGCAAAAATATATTCCCAAGCTGGTAAGCGCCGAATATCTGGGTGGCTTTGCCATGACGGAACCGGATGCGGGATCCGATGTGATGGCCATGAAATCCCGCGCCGAAGACAAGGGAGATCATTGGCTTTTAAACGGTTCCAAGACCTGGATATCAAATGCCGATGTGGGCGATTTGATGGTCTATTACGCCTATACCGACCGCGATGCGGGATCGAAGGGGCTTTCGGCCTTTGTGGTTGAACTCAAAAATTTTAATGATGTGCGCACTACCGCTCTGGATAAACTCGGATCACGGTCGTCACCCACCGGCGAAATTTATCTGACCGATACCCGCGTGCCCAAGGAAAATATTTTAGGTAAACCCGGCGATGGCGCCAAAATTCTGTTTGGGTCCTTGAATCAAACACGACTTTCGGCTGCTGCCGGTGGTGTCGGACTGGCGCAAGCCTGCCTGGACGAGGCTGTTAAATATGCCACCGAGCGCAGGCAGTTCGGCAAGCCCATCGGTGATTACCAAATGAACCAGGATCTGATAGCCCAGATGTCCACCGAAATCGAGGCCGCGCGTTTATTGGTTTACAAGGCTGCCTGGGTCAAGGATCAGGGCAGACTGAACAACGGTTTGGATGTGGCTCAGGCCAAATATCTGGCAGGTGAGGTGGCCGCAAAATGTGCAACTTATGCCATGCGCATTCTGGGCGCCTATGGGTATTCGACCGAATATTCCGTGGCGCGATATTTCCGTGATGCGCCGACGTACGCCATGGTGGAAGGATCGGCCAATATCTGCAAATGGATCATAGCGCTGGATCAACTGGGCATCCGCAAAGCCAACCGCTAAAACTGGCTTTAAAACCATTATCTTTTGCCCGAGGGCTGTGTTAAAATCCGATTCAAAATGCTCGCGTACTATCGTGTACGCTCCGCTTCCGAATCGAATTTCGCCTTGCCCTCGAACAAAATCTAACAATTTTAAAGCCAGTTTGCAGTTTAAAGAAAAATAAAAGTTACATATTTAAAGAGAAATAAAGCAGTTTTTGAGCAGAAAGGAGTGGACATGGACATAGTCGTTTTGGTCAAACAGGTACCGGATACCGAATCGCTGGTGCAGATTGCTGATGATGGGGTTTCCATCAAAACACAGGACATCAAATGGATCATGAACCCATACGATGAGTTGGCAGTCGAAGCAGCTTTGCAAATTAAAGAAGCCCAGGGTGGTACGGTAACCATTTTATCCCTTGGGCCCGACAAAGCAATTGAAGCCATCCGAACGGCCCTGGCCATGGGAGCCGACCAGGGGGTACACATTAATGATCCCGCAGCCCAAGGCAGCGATTCTCTGGCAACTGCCAAATTGCTGGCCGCAGCGTTAAAGGATATACCCTATGAATTGATTATTGCCGGGCATCGGGCTGTGGACGAGGACAACTATCAGGTTGCAGCGGCTGTAGCCGAATTGTTGGGTATTCCCCAGGTATCAATGGTCAACAAGGTTGAATTAGCCGATGGCAAAATTATCTGTGATCGCACGATTGAAGGCGGCACCGTAGTCGTGGAGGCTTCACTGCCGGCGTTGTTTACCACCCAGCGAGGGCTCAATGAACCGCGCTATGCCTCGTTGCCTGGAATCATGAAGGCCAAGAAAAAACCTGTGGATGTTAAAACCGTTGCCGATCTGGGGTTCGATGCTGCCCAGGTAGGAGCAGCCAATCGCAAAGTAAAGATAAAAGCGCTGAGCCTACCCCCAGAAAGGCAGGCCGTCAGAATGGTTGAGGGTGAAGCGGCAGCTGATAAAGCCGCAGCGCTGGTAAAGATTCTACACGAAGAAACCAAAATTATTTAGAGGAGACATAAAATGGCACAAGGTGTTTTTGCGATAACAGAGCAAAGAGACGGAGAGCTTCGGAAAGTAAGCTTTGAGATTGTGAGCGAAGGGCGACGGGTGGCCGATGGTCTGGGGACCGAACTGACGGCTGTCTTGCTGGGTTCCGGTGTCGACGGTCTTGCAGAAGAACTCAAAAAATACGGACCGGATAAGATCCTGGTTGCCGATGATGCGGGTCTGGCGGATTATACAACCGATGCATATTGCAATGTACTGGCTGAGCTGATTCAATCTGCGGATCCGGCCGTCGTTATAACGGGCGCATCGGCGCAAGGCAAGGACCTGGCAGGACGCCTGGCGGCCAAACTGGATGCCGGTGTGGCCATGGATTGCGTGAAAGTGCAGATCGAAAATGGTAATTTAATCTGCACCCGACCCATGTTTGGCGGAAAAATCAATGCAGATGTCGAGATAGAAGGCGATCGTCAAATCGTCGCCATCCGACCGAATGTCATGGATATTGCGGAAGCTGCCAAGGACAGTGCAATTGAAAAGCCGGCGGTACAACTTGGTGAAGTCAAAACCACGATCGTTGATAAGAAAATGGATACCAGTGATAAAGTCGAGCTGACCGAAGCGGATATTATCGTTTCCGGTGGGCGCGGCACGGGCGGAGATTATGCCAGCATTGAAGCACTGGCGGGTGCGCTCGGCGCTGCAGTCGGGGCATCGCGATCAGCTGTTGATGAAGGCTGGCGGCCTCACAGCGACCAGGTGGGCCAAACCGGCAAAACAGTATCACCGACACTGTACATTGCCTGTGGCATTTCAGGCGCCATCCAGCATCTTGCCGGGATGTCGACTTCCAAGTATATCGTAGCTATCAATAAAGACGAGGAAGCGCCGATTTTTTCAAAAGCAGATTTTGGAGTAGTTGGTGATTTGTTTGAAGTTGTCCCGGTACTAGCCGAAGAAGTTAAGAAAGTAAAGGGCTAAGCGCTCCTTTTGTCGTTGAACTGCTAATTCTATCGGCCCTGGTTTTATGCAGTAAATAAGATCAGCCCTGCTGTTGCCGGCAGGGCTGATTGCTTTTGGCCGATTCTTTCAGTGCCAGTATCAAATCATGATTCCAACTGACGATCCGAATATTTGTGACGTTAGATTTTTACCACGAAAACACGAAAAAAGACATATAAAAATTTCGTGCTTTTAAAATTTCGTGTTTTCGTGGTGGCTATCTCAAACGCAACGGCATCTAATTGGCTCAATTGAAACGCAGAAAGGAGATACTGTTGGAAAACGAATTGGTCGAAAAAACAAAAATAACAGCCGGGCTGTACTTTAAGGATGTTCAGGGAGAAAGACCTTTTGATCTCTGGCGTTCTTTTGACAGGGAGCTGGCTAAAGATCTATCTCTTTTTATCACAGGTCAAATGTACGCGCGGGAAAAAATTCCGCATCAAACCCGGCAGTTGGTAACGGTTGCTGCTCTGACGGTGCTCTCCCGTTTAGAGGAATTAGAGCTTCATATTCATGCGGCTTTAAATGTCGGGTGCACGCCGCAGGAGATTGCCGAAGTCATTTTCCAGACTGCTATTTACGGCGGTGTGCCGGCCACAAATCAGGCGTTGAAAACACTTAGGTCGGTCCTGGAAGAAAAAGATCTCTGGCCGCTGGATGTGTAATTATGGGCTATGTCACCGGCCTATATGGGGAAAAATTGTTCGGATTGGCACCGAGCCATTAAATCTTTATCACGAAAGCACGAAAAAAATCGAAAATGCGAAGAACGCTTAAAATTTATCTGCTTTCGTGCTTTTATATTTTCGCGTTTTCGTGGTAAACACTAAATTCGTACCGTCGCAGCCTATTCGATGAAAAGAAATCTGAGGTTCACCGCTGCAAAATGAAGCAAAATCTTTACGCCTTTGCGTGTTTGCGTAAGGATTACCCAGTTCAATTATACACCGGTTGACAGCCGGACGCTTTTACTTATAGTCTATCTGTGAGCATCAAGCTCGGTTTGATTCTAATGTCGATTGTAAATCAATGAGGGAGGCGCTGATGAGTTTAAAACTGAAACAAATTGTTGTTTCCATCGAAAATGCACCCGGCCGATTGCACGAGGTAACTGAAGCGCTCGGCACTGCCGGGATTAATCTGCGTGCACTGAATTTGGTAGATACCGGTGCTTTTGGCCAGCTGAGACTGCTGGTTTCGAATGTGACAACCGCGCGTAAGATTTTGATGGAAATGCAGATCCCAGCTTACGTCAATGAAGTCGTTGCAGCCGAAATCGAAGATAAACCCGGTAGCCTGGCATCCTTGCTTAAGCCACTGACGCAAGCAGGGGTGTCGGTCATATTCATGTATGCCTTTATTACCTTTGCCCCGGGAAATGCCATAATGATCTTTCGCTTTAGTGACAATGACAAGGCGATCGAGGTTTTAAAGGCCAACGGCGTCAATTTGTTGGATGCAGAAGCATTCGGGATTCTTGAAAACACAAGTTAACCATTCATCAAGTGCAGGAGCAGATTTTTCAATACCCCTAAGGCCAATGGTCAAACAGGGATTGTTTAAAGCCTTTTCGATCCTCAAACCGTTATTTCTATAATCTCTTATGCGCATACCGATGTATCGATTATAATGGGAAGCGATTAAATGACGTCTCGCAGACCCAAAAATCCTACCGCCAAATCTTCACGGCGCAAAACCGGCAATTCCTCCGCGACATCAGCCGTGAAGGCTGCAACTACACGGGTTCAAAAAGAGCGTTATCGGGTTCTAATCGAGGATGTTGCCGATGGTTTTTACGAAGTCGATCTCAAGGGCAATTTTCTATTTTTCAACGATGCCCTCTGCCGCATATTCGGTTACTCCCGCCGCAAAATCAAAAACAGCAATTTTCGCACCTTTATGGATGATATAAATGCGAAAATTGCCCGCGAGGCTTTTAACAAGATCTATCGTACCGGCAAGGGAGTGGTGGATATCAGCTGGGAAATCATCCGCAAGGACGGCGAAAGGCGTCATCTGGAAATTTCAGCCAACCTGATCAAGGACAACGACGGTGATCCGGTTGGCTTCCGAGGCATCGCCAGGGATGTGACCGATAAAGTAATGGCTCAGCATGCTTTGAGCGAATCTGAAGCCTGTGCGTTGGAGCTCTCCCAGCAAAGTCAACGCGCCGAGCAGCGGTACCGGGCCTTTTTAAGTTTTCTCCCCATCCCTGTATTCGTGTTTAATCTGGATAACACGGTGTCCTATTTGAATCCGGCCTTTGAAAATGTTTTTGGCTGGCGCTTTGCAAAATGGAAAGGTAAGAAAATACCGTTTGTACCCGAAAATCTCAAGAAACAAACGATTGAGGGTATTCGGCACCTGCACAAAGATAAGGTTCTTCGTGGGTTTGAAACCAAACGATTGACCAAAGACGGGCGGTTGCTGGATATCATTGTCGATGGTGCCATTTTTTATGACGAGCACAATCAACCAGCCGGCCAGGTCGTCACTTTGCGGGATGTCACCGAGGAAAAGCGCAATGTGCGCTTAAATCGGGCGCTATTTCAGATAGCGCGTGCCATGTATCAGTATCGCGGTCTTGATCAGCGCCTGATGTTGATAACCAAGGAAATTCAGGATTTGCTGGGTGTGGAAGGCGCCATGGTGATTTTGCTGGACGAAGCCAATCAGGAATTTTTCTTTCGCGAAGCCGTCTTCGATAAATCTGAAACCGGCACCAATTTCAAAGAAATCCGCTACCCGGTCGACAAAGGCATTGCCGGACTGGTCTATCGCACCGGCAAACCGCACATTGTAAAAGATGCTTACCAGAGTCCGTATTTTGCCCGTGAGGTCGATCGGCAGGCCAACTATCGCACGCGCAACATGCTGGATGTGCCGTTGATGCTCGCGGGTCGTATGATCGGCGTGTTGTGTGCTGTCAACAAAAAGGAGGGTGATTTTAATCAAACCCATGTCGATGTACTGACAACCATCGCTAATCTGGTGGCCTTGCCGATTGAAAATGCGAGCATCAATGAAGAGCTCAAACGCTCCTATGAAAACGTTAAAAGTCTTAACCGAACCAAAGACCGCGTGATTCACCACCTGTCACATGAATTAAAAACACCGGTTTCGATTTTATCCGCCTCCTTGAATCTTTTGAGAAAACGACTTTCGGAAATGGCAGATCAGGGATGGAAGCCCATTTTCGACCGCGCTCAAAGAAATTTACAGCGCTTGCTTGAGATGCAGTATCAGCTGGAGGACATACTGCGAGAAAAGGACTACAAAGCCCATTATATGCTCTCCGCCCTGCTGGACGCATGTGTGGATGAGCTGGAAGTATTAATTTCTTTGGGGTTGGGGGAGAAAGACCTGATCCAAAAGATTCGCCGGCATATTGAGGAGACTTACGGCCCCCGCAAAGCAAAATCAGAAGTAATTGAGCTGGGGCCTTTTGTTAAAAACAAAATAAAAGCCATGCGGCCTAAATTTTCACATCGCAAATGCCGGCTGAGGACATATGCAGCGGAGACGGCATCCGTTTACCTTCCATCAGAAGTTTTGGGAAAAATTGTGGAAGGCCTGGTACGCAACGCGATTGAAAATACACCGGATGGTGGCAAGATTTCAGCAAAGGTGCGCAGGGGTGAATTGGGCCCTGAATTTGAAGTTAAAGATGATGGCATCGGCATCAGTCAGGAAAATTTACGCTTGATTTTTGAAAATTATTTTACTGCTTATGACACCATGCAGTATTCTACACGGCAGCCCTATGATTTTAAAGCCGGCGGCAAAGGTTTTGATTTGCTGCGCATGAAAATATTTTCGGAAAGGTATAATTTCAATATAAAGATGACGTCCCGGCCTTGCCAATTGGTTGATGCCAAAGGGCATGAATGTCCGGGCGATGTCGCCGAATGTACACCGCTCGCTGACGCCAAAGATTGCCATAACAGCGGCGGAACGACGGTAACAGTGCAGTTTTATCCGGCGGAACGATTTAGCAAAAGACGGAAATCCGCAAAGAGAAAAAAGAAAAGTAGCAGTTGAAACGAATCACGGCATTAATTCTAATGCTATAACGAGACCATCATTGCAGGTTATAGGTTTTGGCCATGAGCAAACAAAATGAGTATAAAGATGCCGCGCAGTTAACGGAAGAAGAGGCCGAGCAATTTTTCAGAGATATTGAAATCGAATTTCTCGTCCATGAACTCAAAGATCCTATTGCCATTATCGAGACCGGTCTGCGGACTCTGCTCGAACGTCAGGATAAATTTGGCCCTTTATCCAAGCGGCAGGAAAATACGTTAAAGCGCACGTTGCGCAATTCGAAAAAAGCCCGAGAGCTGCTTCACAGCATGCTGGAAATAGGTCGGGCTGAAGCCGGGTGTTTTCTGGGCGAGCGCTTTCGCCCGGCGCAATCCCTACTGCAAGCCTTGGAAGATGCGCTTGAAACCAATGCAGGCGCAATTTTTGAAAAATATGCCGAATATTCCAGCGAACCAGAAGCGCTTGGGTATTTAAAAACCTGCGGCATTGTTCTGGATATTTCACCCCAGGCAAACGACCTGGAAATGTTTCAGGATGAAACCAAATTTCGCCAGATCGTCGGTAATTTGATGAAAAACGCGCTTCATCACCGGCAGCAAAGGGTTGAAGTTCGACTTGGAACAGATGGTGGCGATCTGGTGGTGGCGGTCAGCGACGACGGACCCGGTATCGAACCGGAGCATCATGAAATGGTCTTTAGACGCTATGCCCAGGTAAAAGAGGATGCAATTCTATCCCGCAAAGGCCATGGCCTGGGTCTGGCAGGGGCCAATATTATCTCCCGCTGCCTGGGGGGCAAACTCAATCTGGAAAGCGAGAAAGGGCAGGGGGCTACTTTTCGATTAACCATACCATTGAGTCTTGACAGCGAGTAAAAGCCATATTTAATCCATTGTCGATACTAAAAAAGGCAGGGCCATTGTTGGCGCTGCCTTTTTAAGGTCTGATGTTTATAAAGGAGGCCTTAGCCCCATTTGTGCTTGTTTTTATGCTTTTTCTTCAGTTGTCCCGGCGGGTATTTTTTGACGTGCTCTGAATGGCGCATATAGGGTTTATCGGTATGCATTTCGATGTTGACCGAATCCCCCAGACGCAACCGAAGATGACCCGGCAAGGACGCACCCACTTCCCAGCGATCGCCTCTTAGATAAAAGTATATTTTCCGGCCATAGTCATAATAAACGGAACAGTTCGGATAATACCGATATTTATGCTTGGCCCGATATCCGTGTGCCGGGGCATGCGCCGGTGGCCCCTTTTTAACGACCGGCGGGTGTTCGTGGCCTGATCCATTCCCACCGTTGATAATGACCCCGCCGCCAGTTGTTGCGCAACCGATAAATGACAGTCCGAAAACGAATATGACGATTAACGTGATAAAACCATTTAGGATTTTAAGATTCATCTGTGACCTCCAAAAGATATGGCTAAAATATTGAAAAAATACGGTATCAACAAATGTATCGGTATGGGGAGAGGATTTCTTGAATCAAAATTGAACGAAAGCGGTAATAGGGAGGAAAAAAGCTGCGAAGTCTGAATCCAAGCAGATAAAAAAGCAGAATTAAGGCCCCAACGGTAACAGCAGGAACCCATGCGAAGCAAGTGTTGATGGCCTTCCCAACGAAAACGGGCCGGCGATAATTCCACCGACCCGCTATCCTATTTTTTTACCCAAATCCGGGTTTTAGACCTCGCTGCCTATTCCTTGAAACAGCAAATGGGCTGATTATTAATGAATGCGACCTTGTCGTTCAGGTATCTGGAGGTGTAACCGGCATTTTTAAGGGCGGCATAGGCCATTTGGGCCCGCATGCCGGTTCCGCAGTGAATAATGATTTCCTTGTCTTTGGCCAGCTTGTCAAGATTGCTTTGCAGATCATCCAAGGGTATATTGACGGACCATTTGATTTTGCCATCCGAGGTTTCATCCACTGCACGGACATCCAGAATAACCTTGTCGTCCGGTTGACCGTTCACAATGTTCATAAATTCGTCACCGACAATCTCGCCGGGTCCGGGTTTGGGAAGGTAAACAATTTTCGTGCGAATTTTGTCACGCTGAACCGGACCGCCCCTTTTTGTCCAGCCGGCATAGCCGCCATCGAGCACGAACACTTTGTGGTCACCCCACAACGACAGTTCTTCTACCACCGGGGTGATTTTGAGCAGGTCGGTTTGATCTCCGTACAGAATCAGTGGAACTTTTGTGTCCAGCGGAAAAGAATCCTTTTCTGCCACCAGTTGATCCAGGGCGATGCTGAAAGCCCCCTGAATATGACCTTTTTGGGCGGCTTCAGGACCTCTGGTATCGATCAACACGACGTTGTCCATCCTTTTGGAAACAAATTCATAGGTTGTGACCAACGGTTTGCCAGCGCCTTGCCAGCCCGGGGTGCCGGCGTGAAAAACCTTGATATTGGTATAGCCTTTTTTGGCTGCCAGCCTGGCAGCCATTGGGCTCAGCACTCACCTGTATCCCTGGCAATAAAAGATGACCAGACGATCTTTTTGTTTTGGAAGCTTGTCCAGCATCTCCTTCATCTTGGGAAACGGTATGGAAATGGCCGTGGGGATGTGCCCTTTCAGGTATCCGGGCGTGGGGCGCGAGTCCACAAGCGTATAGGCGCTTTTTTCCGAGCCTTTTTCGATGAGCTCGACCAGATCTTTGACATTCATCAGCTGTTCCGGGGGCACTTTGATTTTGGGCTTGACGACGATCTGAGTTGCGACCCGGTCACTGCCTTCAGTCTTATAATGTACCCGCATGGCCATGCCGCTTTTGAGCGCCTTCATATCGGGAACGTTGTCTAGTTTGGTATCAGCCGTAAATTTGACCATCTCCAATCGATTGTTGATTTTCAGCTGGATGGAATTGGCCTTCAGAGATGTGCCGCTCAAGTTGCCGGCCATAATGCTATCTATTTTTCCGAAGTTCTGGTGGCATTTCATGCAGTTTTTCTGCACGATCGGCGCCGTGCCCCCAGAGGCCCATGCGCCGGGCAGCACACAAATTGCGACTGCCGCCACGAGAATGCCAAACATGCCTATCTTTCGTCCCATTCTTTACCTCCTTTATGCTTTTTTATACATGACCGCGGGGCACCGCTGGCGGGCGAGAGCCGTGTCGGCCAGATTTTGATGAGTCAACACCGTGTGTCGACCTGTTAGCTACCAATCCATTATATTCATTAGCAAATTTAATGCCGAACAGAGCGAAAACAGCTACCCAGATATCTACCTGTTTTAAATAAATATTCTGACTTTGAAATATCTTTAAGGCGCTCCATTGCTACAATTGTTAACCTTACAGTGTTAACTGTTAAGTTAACAGTTAACCCAACTTTTCAGACTTGTCTTTGGATTCTCTCGCCACTGGGTCTTTTAAAAATGGTACCCTAAATAGAATGGTCATTGGATCCATACTCATGAGTCCAACGATGATGTTTCTAGCGGTCGGCTATGTTTCGATTCCGTGCTTGAATTGAGAATTTGGTGGGGTAGGCTAAAGCTTGGTTAGATGTGAGGATGCAAGGTGCAATTTAGTCTGAGAATGGATTTATAGCCGATTTATAAACTTCAGCAAAAGAGTAGGTTGCTACCTCCAACCTACAATCTTGGAAAGTAACTTAACCAGTCGGTTTTTAGACTTTTGATATAATACTAGTATCACAACTTTTTCGGAGGGTTCAAAAGCGTGGATATGGAGATATCCAATGCGGTATCC
>JASFIV010000071.1:0-17315 GCA_050122475.1 Desulfobacterales bacterium
GGGTCTCAAAGGCCATCGCTCGGTGGGCGGCTGCCGGGCATCCATGTATAATGCCATGCCGGTCGAAGGCGCTGAACGACTGGCGGAGTTTATGCTGGAATTCAAACAGAAAAATGCCTAATTCTGTTATTCGGTGACCCGGCTTCTCTTTATTCCGGTTCATACGGACAGCCCCCCGAAGGTGCCAGCCTTGCCCTCGGGATCCTATTTGTAGTACCGCTGATATTGTTCATTGGATTTTTGTATTTTGTGGTGACGTATTTATTTTCCCTTTAGACTCAGTCAACCCGTGAAGATAAATACGACACTAATCAATGGCAGGTAAAATTTTTTGAGGCAACCCCAGCTCTTTGATCATAATAGAGCGGTAGATATCATATACTTTTTCTTTAATGGTTGCTCGAGTGTCGGGAGGGGTCTGGGCGATCATGATACCGCTTGTCAGCAAACATGCCTGAATGTCATTGGATGGCATGAAGGTGATACCGAGCTCTCCGGCTGATTGGATTGGAACATTATTTTTCTTTATAAGCTTTGCCAGTTTCTTCAGATCGATATTGATACGGCGGCTGGGCGTCAGGACAAAGTTGCGGCGCCCATCCCGGGCACAGGTCTCTTCAAAATAACGATCAGCTATTTTCTCCGGCGGGCCGTCCGGATTTTTCCCGCAAACGCTGCAACTGTCAACAGATTGCATATCCAAGATGTTGAATTCAAATGCTCTCAGATCGATGTACAGTAATTTGTTCAGTAATTTCGGCTGTTGTCCGATTAAAAGTTTCACCGCTTCTGACACTTGAACTGATGCAATCATGCTAATGACCGACGGATGCACGCCTACCACCCCGCAGACCGGCAGGTCTTCATCTTTGAGTCCGGGCATAAAGCATTCCAGGCAAAACGTCTGCCCGGGTATCATGGTCGAGGTATTCCCAAAAGCCTCAATGGCTGCGCCAAAAACATAGGGTATTTTAAGCTGGTGGCAAATGCGGTTCACTAGATAACGGGGTTCCGGCCGATCCAGCCCATCCATCACCACATCCATTCCACTGATGATATCCACTGCATTGATTGAATTCAGCGACTCTGGGATGGCGTCTATGTTCACGTCCGGATTGAGCCGGCTTAATTTTTGCTGCGCAATTTCAACCTTTGGCCGCCCGACGCTTTCAGCATCGTAAAGATGCTGCCGGTGAAGGTCGGAGCGGGAAACAATATCCCGGTCCGCAATGCGCAGATGGCCGATACCCATTCCAACAAGCTGGGTGGCAATCGGAGATCCCAGCCCGCCGACCCCGATCAGACAGGCTTTTGAATGGCGCAGCTTGAGTTGCCCATCGTAACCGATGTCGGCCAGCACTATCTGGCGCGAATAGGTTTCCAGCTCTTTATCGGTAAGTTTCGGCGGCATTTTTCAGACGTATGCCTGTCAATATTGTTTGTATGGGTGAATACGAAAAGCTCTTTTATTAATCAAGCTTCTTACACATTTAATCCTAATATATTGTATTTCAATACAATTCAGTCAAGATTTTATTAACAAGTTGACACGAATTCGGGTTTCTGTCATCTATAATTATCTTGATCGTACGGATTTTCTATCCTCCATTATATGTGATGGAGCTTTGCCATGGGAAATTCCCCGCCTTCCATAGCGGTGCTCGCATTTGAAGACCTGAGCCCTCAAAAAGATCAGGAATATTTTTGTGATGGCATTGCTGAGGAGATTATCAATAATCTGACGCGGATGGAAGGTATAAAAGTTGCCTCCCGAACCTCCGCTTTTGCTTACAAGAATAAACCTGAAGATATCCGCATTATTGGAAAAAATCTGGATGTTCAAACCGTGCTCGAGGGCAGCGTCAGAAAAGCAGATGATCGCCTGAGAATTACCACCCAGTTGATCGATGTTGCCGACGGTTGCCACCTGTGGTCACAGCAATTTGATCGCGAGACAGCCGATATATTTGAAATTCAGGTAGAAATTGCCCGCAATATTTCTCAAACGCTGAAAATTAAACTCAGCGATAACATAAAAAATGCCATTAAGAAGGTCCCTACCGAAAACATAGCGGCATATGATTTTTACCTTCGTGGCCGGCAATTTTTTTATCGTCACAAGCGCCAATACATGCAGCATGCGATTGACATGTTTGCCCGTGCCATAGAACAGGACACCGTTTATGCGCATGCTTATGCCGGTAGAGCAGACTGCCATTCCTACTGCTATTACTTTTTTGGCGGCTCTCAAGACGATCTGGAACAGGCATCGAAAGATAGTGAAACGGCTCTTAAACTCGATCCCGGTCTGGCTGAGGCCCACGCAGCCCGCGGCCTGGCAGTTTCACTGGTCAGGAAATATGAAGAGTCTGAGCAGGCATTTGAAAAAGCAATAGAGCTAAATCCAAATCTGTTCGAGGCCTACTATTTTTATGCCAGTACCTGTTTTTTACAGGGTAAGTTTGAAAAAGCCATCGCGCTTTATAAAGACGCCAGCCGGGTCAACCCGGCCGACTATCAGGCACCGGCCTATCTTGCATTTCTTTATCAGATGACCGGCCAGCTTGAGAAAATGGCTCCCGTGCTTCAGGAGGCTTTGCAAAAAATTGAGAAGCGTCTGGCGCTGAATCCAGATGATTCACGTGCGCTCTATCTGGGTGCCGGTGCATGGATACGACTGGGTGATCAGACCAAGGCTATGGAATGGATCAAGCGACTGGCAGCCACCGAACGGGATGAGCCCCACCTGCTTTACGGCATCGCCTGTTTATATTCGATGACGGGCAAAATTGAAGAATCGATCTATTATCTGAACAAAGCAGTGGAAGCGGGTTTTGCTTACAGGCTATACCTGGAAAAGGACGGTGATTTTGATCCGGTTCGATCTCATCCCGGATACAAAACCCTTATCGAAACCCTTAAAATGCGTGAAAAAGGCCCTTTAACCTAAAGTAAATGAATTAAAGTGTTGGTTTATAAATATTTTTTATTACACTGTAATATTTTTATTATTTACTCTCTATTTCAACGTCCACATTCGTACCATGGGACGTCACATCAAAAACCGGCGAGAGTTTACTTAACGCTTTCAGCCGGTTTAGATTTTCAGCGTTTGTTTTGACCTTAAATTTCACGCGGATGTTTTGATATCCCTTGCGGACATCATTTGAAAGCCCCAAAAAGCCGCGCAAATCAAGATCGCCTTCCAGTTCCGATTCCAACTCATCAATCTGAATGCCACGAATGGCCGCATGATACACTAGAGTGGAGGTCAAGCAGCCGGCAAGTGCATTCAGCAAGTGCTCCACAGGATTGGCTCCGATGTCTTCACCGGCGAGAACCGGAGGTTCGTCACAATCCAGTTCAAATGTCTTGAGATGAGAAATTTCCTGGTTGGTACCATAAAAATTGCTGACCGTTGAATGGTTGTGGCCGCCGCTGATCCAATTATTATGCAGCCGAAACTTAAATTTGGCCAGTTCAGGTTTTTCCTCTATGGCTTTGACCGCATTTTCCACTGTCGTCACATTGACGCCATTTACGATTTTATCTTCAGACATGTTAACCCTCCTTTATGAAAGATCTCCGTATTCAGAACATGATTAGGATACGAATTAAGGCCCCTATTGAATAGCACTGACAAGAAAGGTCGAAAGCAGGTAAGATTCAATATGCATTGAGAATTTAAATTACAGGACCTAATTGGAAAAGGGTATGTATAGAAATACCCAAAGTCAAGCAAAGTGTCATTCACGCCGTTGAGACGGATCAGCTCAAGGCAGAACCAGTGTAAAGGTATGGCAAGATGAGAACCGTATTACGCGGGGATTTGAGTGATGGTGCGGATGAATGGTTTCTTATGAAATTTCTTTGTCACCTCATTATTCAAGTCTATCGAACGTTAGATGCAAAAATCCATAATTTAGAGTGAAGTACTTTACGTCTTGATTTTTGTCCTTGTGGAAATCTACCGTTACCTTACCAAAAACCTTCCATTCCGCTTCAAATCGGGTTTCTGAGAGCGGTGATAGCTCGGCCTTTTCCCCATCCGGATCGGTTATATAAATTTTTTGATCTTTCTTGATAATAGACAGCTTTGCATTCCATTTTTTATATACGTATTTTCCCTGATATGGTTCAAGAATATCTGGATCTAATTGAATGGTTTTTTGCGACGGAGGATGGGGCAGCATTGCGGGGATGACATAGTTGGGCACAATTCCCAGAGGGAAGAATACACCGTAGGCATTATCATACGGGCGGCTGGTAAATACAGCCACCAGATCAAATTCAGGGAGGACAAATATAAACTGCCCACCCCGGCCCCATGCAAAAAATGTTTCATGGATTTGACCGTTTACGTCTGCCCCCCCACGGTGCCACTGATAGCCATATTTGAGCCCGAAATAGGCCGGCAAGTGCGCTTTGGTGGATTCAGCAACCCAGGTTCGGGAAACAATCTGTCTGCCTTGCCAACGGCCCCCCTTTAAAAACAAATATCCAATTTTGGCCATGTCGCGCGGTCTCAAACTCAGCCCTCCCTGGGTGTTGATCGTGCCGTCAGGGTGTCTGCCCCAGCGATAATCTGAAATGCCGAGCGGACCAAAAAGATATTTTTCGGCAAATTGATCTGCATACAAATCCGAAGAATTTTTGATCATTCCGCCCAATAGTAAATTAAGTCCCCCGCTGTAGTTGTATGTTTGGCCCGGCGCCTTAATCTGTTTTTTGTTGAGAACATACTGTAACCAATCCTTACTGTATAGCGCCGCTACAATATCATTTCGCCGGTCTGTTAAGCGATGGGACTGCTCATCCCAATCGATGCCGGCTGACATGGTCAGCACATGTTCTACGGCGATATCATATTTTTGATCGATCCAGCGCGTGCCTTTATATTCTGGAAAAAATTCATAGACGTTCTCATCAACACTGGAAATCATTTCCTGATCAATGGCAATACCGACCAATATCGAAGTGATGCTTTTGGATACCGAATGCAATTCATGCTTAGAATCTCGATCATATCCATAGAAGTATTCCTCAAGAACCAGCTTGCCATTTCGGACCAGCAGCACGCTGTGGATGTTCTTAAAGCGTTTATTCAGAATATCGTTGAGTAATTCATTGATTCTGTCAGAACCAATGCCTTCCGCTTGCAATGTGGAAACCTGCCAGCCGTCATTCGTTTCTTGTGGAATTTGGTAGGTATATTCATATTGCGGAAAGCCCCAGCGGTTCGCTCGGGGTGCACAGGATACGAATAGGCATATCATTATCCAAATGACTGCCGTATATTTTCTGGCATGCAACCAAACCATTTTATGTCCCCTTCAATAATCTGATATTCCATGATGTGAAAAGCAACTTTCATCATGTGTTTGATACGTTCATCATTCTTTGAGCAAAAAGGCTCAAAAGCATGTTTCTTTCGTGCTAAGCCAGCGGTCCTTTTCTTTTGTTATATTTTCTGAGCCTCCAGAAAAAGTGCCCTGGACAGGGCTGAAAAAAACTGCTGATAGGGTTCGGGGTCGTCCACGGTTTGCAGATTAAACTGGGCATTGCTGCGGACGATCATTTGTGCATCCCCTCGGGGCCGGATCGATATGGTCATGCGCAATGAATATCCCGACCGTTTCGTTCCCGAGACCGTACCCAGATTCTCATCTGCGTCATCGATGACAAATCCCAGGTCCTGCAGGGTGGCGATAATGGTGCGCAGCATGCGGTTTCGATCGGTATAGTCAAAAACCCGGCTCTGGATGCTTCGCAGCCGTACTTGAGAATCAGCAGATTCGAGGATATTTCTCTGCCTCGCGGCACAGGCACAAACAATAAGTATAAGGAGTAAAGGTATTATTATCTTTATGCGTTTCATCAAAATAGATTCTCCTAAATTTCGTGGGCCGTCAAAAAGACTGATTTTGAAAGCTTTGAGAAAAACTCCTGATAAATTTTTGCTTCATTAACGCGTTCGTTTTTGATCAGTTCCTTTTTGGTGTCCCAGACCAGATGCTGGAAAGTAATCCGTACGGCGATTCTATCCTCTTCCAGGGGCCTTGTCACCAATGACGCCAGGACTTTTTGACGGGTGGCATATTCATAATCGATAAAAAATAGCGAAGCGATAATCGAAAGACCAACATCGTAAAATTCAGTGACATTTCTATCCTTGGAGCAAACGATTACACCACATTTGACTTCACTTTCGTCAATGGTAAATCCCAGGTCTTGAAGAACCGCCGCCGATGCTTCCAGCAGTTTGCCTTCATTGTCGGTTTCAAATACACGCGTTTGCAGCTGCCGATCCGCAAGGGATTCCGGTGTAAACATGAGCGCTTCTCTGGGAACACCTTTATAACAGGCAAATAGCATTAAAATTATCAGGATTAAGATCGGAGCGATTGCCACCTGGTTTCTGAAATTCATTGTAAATTCCCATTCAAAATCTGCTGGTGTGATAGAAAAAGTCCCTGACCCGGTTTTGCTCGTCATATTTGATAACCACCGTCAGCGTCCGTTGGGTCTTGGACTGCGCACCTGCCGATCTGCTGTAACTCCCGGACGGCGAACCCGCCCCAAAGAGGTTATCACTTACACCGGCGATCAAAAGCTTCAGACCGGCACCGGAAGAATCTTTCGAATAGGATACGTCGGTTGAAATTTTATCGTAGACCCAGACTTCTCGATTGGCCGAATCGGTGGTGACAATGTTCGGCGAGCCAAGCACGGTGGCAACATCAGCCGACGGCATGCCTTTTCGTATTTCTTTTTGAACCGTACCAACGGTCATTTCTTTTTCTTTGGGACCATGGGTCTGCTGGTAATGCTGATTGGCGCTCATACAACCGATTAATGGGGCGATCATCATTAAAATTGACAAAGTTTTTATCCATTTCATTTTGGTCCTCCTTATCTATAAATATCGTGCTTGATTAACTGGTCGTTCATTAAATTTGAATTTGAAATTCAGCATTTTATGCATACAAAACAAAGACACTGACGGCTTCAACATGAAGGATGCGGTTCTTAGGAATCGGCAAATCATTCAGCTAAAAGTGCTCCTGAGTTACTCTCATATCGGTAAACACATTGAGAAAGGCGAGTGCAAATGGCGATCTGAGCACATCTCCTCTTCCAAGATGAAAATCAGCGCTGGCGCCTTCGCTGTTTGCAAACAGTATCAGGGTAACGTCTTTTTCCGGCACTTTTAAAATCAGCGATGAATACGCTTTTGGTGCCCATCCGTAATGCCACACCAGTTTGACTCCGGCATGCTCCTGCACGAACCAGCCCAAGCCGTAGGGCAGAGGTTTGCCACTGTTGGAGATGGTATTGGAGAACATGGCCGCTTTGGATTCTGCTGAAACAATCAAATTGCGATCCATGGCAACATCAAATTTGGCCATGTCCAGAACGGTGGTCACCATCCCGGCCGATGCGGACAGGGTAACCGGATAGGCAGAGGGCTCGAAATCGCCGCCAAAACCCTTTCGATAGTACTTGGTACGTTTGGCAAGGATCTGATCGCGACGGTCTTCAGATGCGCTGGGAATCGTGTTTCTCATGTCAAGGGGTGCAATGATATAATCGACAAGCAGATCAGCATAAAGTTTGCCGGATGCTTCTTCGGCAACCAGCGAAAGAAATCCGAATAAAAAGCCATTGTAGCGGTAGGTTTCGCCGGGCCTGCCCTGGGCCGTATGCGTGAGGTGATGCCTAATGGTGATGTTTTCTTTATCGCAGCGATAATCTTTTAGCAGGAATGCATATTCCGCATATTTGAAATCAGGATCTGTGCTGAATTCTTTTATTTTCTGGCAAACATTTGCATAGCCATAATATGTGCCGACCTCATAGGTAAAGTCTGCAGTTTTCAGGATATCGGCCATGGGCGTGTCCAGATCCAGTCGACCCTGTTCAACCAGTTTCATCAGGATTGCGGCCGCAAAAGTCTTGGAAAGAGAAGCAATGTTATAAGGCGTAACCGCTGTGGCGGGTATCTTATTTTCAATATCGGCGTAGCCAAAACCTTTAGCAAAAACCACCTGCTGGTTTTGAAGGACAGCCACGGACATGCCGGGAATTCCTTTGGCCTCACGCAGACGCTCAATTTCCTCATGAAAGAATTGGATCGGATCTTGATCAGCATCCGCAGCCGCTGAGTTTACAGATGTTTGAGTGCAGGCTGGCAACATGCATAGAAACAGTAATATGCCAACGCAGACCGCGAAATAACGCAAACAATGGGTCAATTTATTTTTCATTACGATATCTATAATCCGGATTTTTTGAGTTCTCGTTGACTCGCCTCATCAATTCAAGTGTCTGAAATGGTAAATTTGCCATATAAGGTGCCTGTTGGATCATATAATGCCAGTGTATCTTCGTTTTGAAAAATGGAAAAATACGCTTTCATACCGAGAATCTTAAAATAAAATCTGTCTCTGGCAATCCACCATTCTCCTTTGAATTCCAAATTTTTGCTCGCTGAAATCGATAATTCACCTGCTTTAGAAGAGGATATAACCAAAGAATCTTCACCGGGAAATATTCCATTGTTATCACCAATCCATTTGCTGCCATTCGCCAGGAGTTGTTTGAGATCCTCTGTTGAGAGCTTGACGCCTGTTGCCGCTTCAATCGAAGGATCCGCTCCAATTTGCGTTTCACCTGCTGCAGAAAGAATCAGCCATAACAGCCGACCGATATGGTGACCCATCGGCCTTTCTCCCGGAATATCCGTGTTCACCCGGTGAACCACAACCAGCTTCCTGTAAGGCAGTACAAAAACCCGCTGACCGCCCCAACCGGCGGCATAGTAGCTGTGCGCTTTAACGTTTACATTCGGCAACAGGCCGCTGTTAACACCGGTCCACCACATATATCCATAACCGCCATCAAGGCCTCTTTTGGAATGACTGGACGTGCTTTCTTTTACCCAATCAGCTGAGACAATGCGCTGACTCTGCCACTGGCCTTCACGTAGAAACAAAAGCCCAAAGCGAGCCATATCGCGGGCACTGACCCGAAATAGATAATAACGGTGCGGAGAATAAGGCCCATTTTGATAATCCGCGCTGCTTAAATAGCGACAATAGCGAATATCAAAATCTTCCATCTGAAGTGGTTTCGCAAAGTGTGTTTCAAACTCCTTGAATATGCTGGTGCCGGTTTCCTGCTCAAAGATGGTGCCGAGCGCATTAAAATCCCAGTTGTTGTAATACCAGAAGCTGCCGGGTGGGTGGCTGTGACGCCTGGGACGCATGGCGCTCATCCCCTTGCTTTCTCCTAATGCGGGTATGTAAATGCCGGAACGCGCTTTGATGAGGTCACCCACTGTGGCCTGCTTTTCGCCAGGCGTCAGCGAAGGCTCCAGGCGGTCGATATTCAAGTTCGCCATCGTTTTTGATAGATCAATATGGCCTTTGCCAACGTGGACACCAATAAGCGCACTCATCAGGCTTTTGCGCATGGAATGACATTGAAACCTCCGGGTGATGTCACCCCAGGCATCGACAACCACGCCATCATCGACGATCATCACGGCATCCGATCCGATCTGCTTTGAATAGGCGCGTGCCTCGGCAAGCTTTTCGGAGGACCACCCCAGCTGCTCGGGAGTTTCCGTTTTCTGCCAGTGTTCACCCGGATATAATTCACCGCTTTTGCCTTCATAAGGGATCCATTTGGGAGTCGTCTGACATGCCGAAAGCAAACTAATTACCAGGATTATCAAAAAAAGTTGGGTAAATCCTATGGCTTTAGCGATGTGTCCTAATTTTTCCATTATGCTATCCTTCTTCAACCTCAATTTTTACTGTGGTTTTTTCTTGATGCCGATATGTTTTGAAAAAAACGCTTCCATCGCCCGATAGAATTCAAAACGGTTTTCTTGGTTTCTGAATCCGTGACCTTCATTGTCCTTAACCATATATTGAACCTCTATCCCGTGCTTTTTGACCGCTTCAACGATTTGATCGGACTCTGCCTTTTTGACCCTGGGATCATTGGCTCCTTGCGCTACAAAAAGCGGCACCTTAATCTTGTCGGCATGAAATAATGGAGACGCTGCTTTTAACAACTGTTTGTCCTTTTCTGGATCACCAATCATTTCGTAAAACATTTGACGAGAGGGCTCCCAGTACGCCGGTATATTATTGAGCCATGTGAAAATGTTGGAGATACCGACATAGTCGACACCACAGACATATAAATCGGGTGTAAACGCCAGGCCGGCAAGGGTTGTATACCCGCCGAATGAGGCGCCATAGATCCCGATGCGCTCCGGATCGGCGATGCCCTTTTTGGTGAGCCATTGAACTCCGTCGGTTACATCGTCCAGCATTTTTTTGCCCCATTCCTTAAATCCGGCCTGCCAGAATGCCTTACCGTAACCGGTGGAACCCCGAAAGTTAACCTGCAATATGGCAAAGCCGCGATTGGCCAGAAACTGCACCTGCGGATCAAACCTCCACCGGTTTCTAGCCCAGGGACCGCCGTGGGGGTTTACCACCAGGGGCAGGTTTTGAGGTGCAACCCCTTTGGGAAGCGTCAGATAGCCATGGATCGTGAAACCATCGCGCGATTGGTACTGGATTGGCTGCATTGAGGCCATAACATTTTCATCGATCCAGGGGCTCACATCGGCCAGTTTTTTAAATTTTTTGTGAAGATGGTCATAGTAGTAATAAGCGCCCAGAGATCTGTCGCTATAAGTCCGAATAACCAGTTTGGTTTCATCTTTGCTGTGATTACTGATAAAGATTTCATATCCGGGCAACCTGTCTTCTATCATGTCCTGTAATTTCTTTCGCTTCTCATCAAAGAAATAGAATTGATGCTTACTGGTGACGTAAGCCACGCCGGTGATGACTTTGCGCTTTTTTGACCGCATGAGGCGGTATACATCGACTTGCGGATGTTCATAGATCAGTTCGAGGTGCTTGCCGTTTTCAATATCGTACTTAAAAATGGCTCTTGTATTCCGGTTGACGTTAGACGACACATACAAAAATCGGTTGTCAAAGGTGAAGAACAGAGGCCGGATGCTGCTTTTAAAATCGGTGGTGATAATGGCCTTAAAGGGCTCAGATTCGGTTTTGCGATAGAGCAGGGTTTTGTTGGCGCCATCTGTGGCGACCGCAACACGCAGCTTGCCGTCATTATCGGTCACCCAGCGGGTGATGTTTCCCGGGTTTTCGGCAACCAATTTCAATTCGGCAGTATTGACGTTCAAACGATAAACGTCGAAAACTCGCTTATCGCGTCGATTAAGCGCGATCAGGGCATGATTATCATCTTCTTCAAGGCCATCTACAAGCCGAACGGTTACCCCCGCAAAGGGGGTCAGAGATAGGAAGTTGGACCCATCGATATCCACCGCGGACGCCTGCCAATTTTCATCTCCCTCCCTGTCCTGGATATAGGCGATGCGATAGTTGTTGGCCCAGCCGAACCACATGATATCCTGGTGGATCGAATGGGTAATGCGAACCGGTTTTTCATCATCCACTTTTTGGACATAGACATTGAGTCGGTTTTGCCAGGATTTCAAAAAAGCGAGGTGCTTTCCGTCAGGAGATATTTCAAATGATGTCCGCTTTGGATTTTTAAAAAAATCTTCCAGCGGGATCAGGGCTGTTTGCTCAACGGCAAAGGAAAGATCAGTGCAACCGACGGTGCTTAGACCCAAAATCACCAAAATATATATCGGAATGATGTAATGATTAAAATTTTTCTTAATCATTCTATTTCTTTTCATTTTTTTCATCGCTATTCTCCATTATCTTGCCAGCAGCCAGTAACCAGAAGCCAGTGGCCGTATTTTTAATCTCGACTTTCCAGTTTGCCCGAGCCGCTAATTTTACTGGTGATGCGGGGACGGCCGGTGTAGATGACATCACCGGCACCTGAAATTCTCGCATCGAGGGTCTCGGTGGCATTGATCTTACAGTCGCCGGAGCCACTGACCTTCAAGGAAACATTACGGGCAGGCATATCAAACGCATTGATCTTGCCCGAACCGCTAATTGACGCATTATGACGATTTGTTTGACCGGCAAGATTCATTGAACCAGAGCCTGAAATATCCGTCTGTAAATCTTTCACGTCCAGTTCCAGCACCACATCACCGGAGCCGCTGATTTTGGCGTAAAAATCTTCAGAAACAAAGCGGCTTTTCCCCATCACTTCACCGGATCCCGAAATAGCAATGCCTTTCAGATGGGCCACCGTAACATTAAACTCGAGTGTTGTAGGCCTGAGGTTATAGTTACCCTGTGAGATAACCAGCTGATCAGCGTGTACTTCGGTTTCAATCAAAGGCATGATATTATCGTCGGTTTGGATGCCAATTGAATGCATTTGACCCTGTGTTAATGAAACCCGACCGATGCCTTTGAGCTTAATGGTTTTAAATTCAGGCAGCTGCCGTTCCTCTGTGACGACATCGCCCGAACCTTTTACAGTTTCTCTACTGCACCCGTTTAAATCAATGACAATGCAGCCGGATGCCATCGTGGCAACACCAATCAAAATACCTATTAAATTTATGAACCTGATTTTCATTTCATTCCCCTTTTTGGTAGCAGTGTTTAATTGGGCTATGGGAGTTTAGCTGTATCTTATGCCCACAAAGGATTATGGGCGGTATACGTTGATGCAGTTTACAGTGTAATTAGCAAGGGGTATGCCAGGCCGAACAGTGCAACAGAAGGATTTATGCGCGTTGCGGCTTTCATCACAAATCAATTTTGATAAGATTATCGTAAGGTTTGTATTCGCGTAAATGCTTGTCAATTAAAGAACGAGGAGGGCAGGGCGGTCTATCATGTGGAAAGTAAAATCAATGTGATCGTTTTTATTTGCGCCGTCGGGTCTGACCTATTTGACGTCTTACCAATCGGTGTACGCTTGTGATACATCGGCTGTACGCCAGCGGACATTTTTTAATTTTGAAACGGACAATCACGGATTCGTTTTTAGCGGTTAAGGATATCTTCAATTACAGGGGCCAGATCCATAAAGCTTACCTGCATTTCTTTGCCCAAATCTCTGGCTTCACCGTATGCATAGGAAGGTCCAAATTGGGTATCAATGGAGATATCGTTTTGTTCACAATATCGTCTAAGGGATGGTTTGGTCATGTTGGCGATCAAAAATCCGCCGTTTTCGGCACCCCATTTGAAATGGGGGCCGTCGCCGCCACTGTCACCCATAATAATAACTCTTTTGAATGAAAGATTAAGAGACTTCATGGCCGATTCGGTGTTTTTGCCTTTATCCGCAATCTCAAAAAGATCATAGACGTGCAGTGGATCAGTATCACTTTTAGGATAGCGTATCATTGGGTGCGCTGAAAGCACTGGAACTTCTGGAAGCAGATTATTGGCAAAAATCCTCTGAAAATAGCCGATCATACCGGTGGTGTTGATCATGAACAGGATGTTCTGATGATGGCACCATTCGATGAGTTCCTGGACACCGCTATAGGTAATAAACGACTCCTCCAGATACCGATCCATCTGTTGTCGGGTAAGGGGAGCCGGCAATAATTGTTGGATTTTACGGGTAGCTTCACCCAGGGAAATGCGGTTGCCTGTGTACTGCTTAAAGATGGTATCTAATTCCCCGGCAAATTGAGGATAATTAAAAGAGATAAAATCAAACGGACCGCAGGGCGCAAGGCACTCATTCCAATCCGATGAGATGAGGGCGTTATATTTTTTAGGGCAATGCCTCATTTTAGAAAAGAAATGTTTTTATGATGGCGTTGATTTGCAACAGAGATATTTCAGAGGATATGTGACTACAGTATTCTTGTTCTGTCAAGAGGTTCAATTCTCAACTGCGCACAAAATTAAACACAACGGCTTTATCATATTCATCAAATGAGCCGGGTCTTAACGGATTGTCGGGCATACTGGTCATCAGGATTAAATTGTTGCCATTAATTTCATAAATGCCCAAAAGCGTTGTTCCATTCTGGATCTGAATGTGGGTATCACTGAACTTGAGATCTATTTTTTTGAGCAAACAATTATTATTTAGATTAAATTTGCCCATATACCACATGGATAGATCTTCACGGACTAGATAAAACTGATTGTCTACAATAGTTAAGGTCCAGTCAATCAAGGGCTTCCGAATATCGCATCCCACCCAGGTGCCCTCCAGGCCGGTATGATAATTACATCCACCGAGCAATATACCACCTGAAAATAGGAATAACATTGCCAAAACGATTTTAGATTTCATTGATCATTTTCCTTTGTTCGGACCGGTGATTAGGCGGCTTTAGCATAATATGGGCGCCTTAATACTGAAGAATCAGTCGGTATTCGTTTTTTGAGACTCTGATTTAACTTTTTTAAATAATCCGCTTTTCTACCGCCGAAATTTTCTGCCAGGTCCTTGGCTAACCATACATTAAGTCGTGCTTTTTCTCTTAAAGACATATGATTCATCCCATTATTTCTTTTATGCATGTAGATATTTACTCAGATGAAGGGAACACCGTTCACCGGCACTTGCTGACCAGTAGAGCAAAGCGTATGCCAATGGGAAATGCCTAAAATAAAAAATGTTTAAAATGCCTAAAATTAATTAAAAAAATAATATGGACGCTAAGTCTAAGATAGTATTTTGTTTTTAAGACGTTTATCTAAGTTGAATAAATGTACGCTGACGTTACAGATCTGTTCGATAACGAACATGGATTTGCAAAATTGGATCAGCTGAGGCGATTAAAATAAGCTGATACTTTTGGATTTTAGGTTTTTATCGCCGGGAAATTGAAAAGACATTTTGATATTTAAAGTTACAGAACATGATTATTTTGACATTAATGATGGGATGTATGATGTTAGCTTGAAATGTATCAATTAGAGGGAGTTCAATATTGGACAGAAGTAATGATTACCAAAAATTGGCTGACAGCTATTTTAATTTTTTAGCCGAGCGCTATCCGGTGATGTGCGCCAGCGATGAATTTGATTTTCTGCCCAGAGCTGAAAATGCCGCCCTACACTATGATAAACTGGATCAAATCGAAGCCACCGCGATTGAAGAATCCATTGATCAACTGAAAAATTATCGTCAACAGTTTATGGCGGCAAATGAGGAAGCTTGCGACCTTGAGCAAACTATCGATCTAGAATTACTAAAAGCCAATACAGCCGGGATTTTAATCGAACTCGATACCAAACGTTCCTGGCGGTCCAATCCGCTGCTGTATCTAAAAATTGGATTTATCGGCATCGATCATGCCTTGAATAAACCGGCCGAAAGCTCAGCAGAAGTTGCAGATAGGACCCTAGGACGACTTTCATCTATACCGCATATACTCGAACAAGGTATGGACAATATCAGGTCTGTGCCCGAGACCCATTATCAAGCGTCATTGCGGATGGTGCAGGACTGCAAGCAATATCTAACCGAGACCGCAAATGCACTGTCAAGACGATTTCCGAGTAATCAAGACACAGTTTTAAAGGCCACCCAAAATGCCGATACTGTTCTAAAGAAATTTCATCAATTTCTAATATCCAAAGCCCCCGAGCCCGATCGGCATTTTGCCGTCTCCACATTAGAGATGTCCTTAAGGGACCACTTTTTGGCGGTCCACTCTGCGAATGATATATTTGATATTGCTATTGAAGAATGGCGGGATATTTTGGAGCAGCTGCATAGGCTACAATCCAGTATTGACGAGAATAAAAGCTGGGAACAACTCTACCATGCCTTTACGCCTGACCCAGTCGCAGAATCAGAAATCGTTACCCTTTATGAAGATGAAATTCATTGCTTGCGAGAATTTTTCAGTCAAAACGGTTTTAGTGAAGAATTGCTATCTGCACCTGTTAAAATTGAATACACACCAACTTATCTTAAATCCGTGAGAAGTTCAGCATCATTTGCAGCCGCATTTACCAGTGATCCACGCGAAGAAAGCTATTTTTATATTTCGACACATTTTCCACAGCATAATAGCCAGGAAACCGACCACCATTTGCAAAGACGATTGAATCGTGAATACAAAATGCTGACCGCTCATGAGACTATCCCCGGGCATCATTTCCTGGATTCTTTTCGCCGCAAACTCACTAATCCGATCCGTCGCCAGATCGAATCGCCTTTATTCTATGAAGGATGGGCCTCCTATGCAGAATCAATGCTACTTGAGTACGGCTACCTAAATGATCCCCGGGAAGCGCTCGTTAGTCTTAAACGCGAATTATGGCGCTCGGCGCGCTGTCAAATTGATGTCGGCTTTACCGTTGGTAAACTAAAGGAAGATACGGCTTTAGACCTTTTAACAACATGCGGCTTTGATCCAGCAGAGGCATCCCGACAACTGGATCGCTTTCGCCTCAATCCCGGGTATCAGTTATGTTATGGCTACGGCAGTCATCAATTCAAGCAGTTGAAGAAAAAATACGGTCATCTTTCAGAAAGCAAAGATTTCTACGAATTTCTCTTAGCCGGTGGCGAATTACCCTTTCACCTGATTGAAAAACGATTTAAAAACCGAGGCCCGAAATGAATAATTGCGAATAGTACCGTTTATAAAACTGTCTGGGCCGCAGGGGAGGATGTAAACAAATCGACGGTTTCATCCTTGAAAAGGACCCAGATGGTGTAGATGCCAAGGGCCGTTCCGATTGGAATTTCAATCAGATTAATAAATCCCAGGACCAGCACCAAAATTCTTGCCCAGGGGCGATGCTTTAGCAGATAGATTCCACCGATTAAACCCGGAGCGGAAAGCAGCACAAAAAACAGGGCAACAGCCGGCCCGACAATGGAGGTGATGGCTATTGCTTCTGAATCCCCTGAAATAATTCCACCGCCGACCACTGTCGTAAAGATGATAATGGCCAGCAAAAGCCCCAGGGCGCTAAAAGCAATATAGAGAATTCCTAAAACGGTGACATGCTTTTCCATATGCGCCTCCTGTAATAAATTTTGCATTTACATATTACATTCATCTAAAACCACAGCCTTTTCGGGGTTTTACATTTTAGGCATTGTTTAAATCCCTTTAAATTCTTGTAGGCCGACTTGCATTTTTGCGGATTGGGCGCTTTGCTCACTCATATCGAAGTGCATCCACCGGATTGGCCCGTGCGGCCTTCGTGGCCTGATACCCGACAGTCAGCAAAGCAATCAGCAGTACGATTAATCCCGCCAGAACAAAGGCGCTTAAGCCGATCTCAATTCGATAGGCGTAGTTCTGCAGCCATCGATTCATAGTAAAATAGGCAATCGGCCATGCAATGACGTTGGCAAGCAGAATTAATTTTGTGAATTCT
>JASFIV010000072.1:0-17201 GCA_050122475.1 Desulfobacterales bacterium
ATCGCCAGAGAGAATGTTAAAATCCAGCAGCGCTCGCTGGAAATCGCTGAAATTCGTTTCAAGGCCGGAGCGGTCACTGAGCTCGATGTGGTTCAGGCCAAATCCTTGTTGAGAAACACTGAGGCCTCTATCCCGCGTTTTGAGGCCGGAATCCGCCAAGCCAAAAATGCCCTGGCCATTCTGCTGGGCAAGCTACCGGGAGAAATCGACCACATGCTCAGCGGTCCCAAACTGATCCCCAAAGCACCACCGCAGGTGGTGGTCGATATTCCGGCGCAACTGTTGCGCCGGCGGCCTGATATTCGGCTGGCTGAATATCAAATTGCCACCCAAACGCCATTAATCGGGGTATCCAAAGCCGATCTATTCCCGGCCTTTGACCTCTTCGGCTCCTTCGGTCTGCTGACCAGCAGCTCCCGGAATACAAAATCCGGCGGCCGCAATGGCAGCAGTTTCAGCGACCTTTTTGAATCTGACAGCTTTGAATTTTTCGGTGGCCCCCGGTTTCGCTGGAACCTTCTTAATTATGGCCGCATCAACAATCAAGTGCGCATCGAGGATGCCCTTTTGCAGCAGTTGATCGTCAACTATGAAGACACCGTCATCCGGGCCCAACAGGAGGTGGAAGATTCGCTGGTGGGTTTTCTGCGAACGCAGGAGGAAGCCGGGTTTTTGCTGGGCAGTGTGCAGGCCTCCCAGCGGTCGGTGGACCTCTCGCTGTTGCAATACAAAGAGGGGCTGGTCGACTATCAGCGTGTACTGGACACCCAACGCTTTTTAACAGACCAGCAAGACATCTGGACGGCCACCCGCGGTGATGTCATCTTAAATCTGGTTGCTATGTACAAAGCGCTGGGCGGCGGCTGGCAGATCCGTGAGGGTCAAAAGTTTGTGGCTGAAAGAAATATTGAAGCCATGAAACAGCGAACCAACTGGGGGGATCTGCTCGAGCCTGAGGCTGTGGTCACGCCGGCAACCACAGAGGGACGTCAGCAGTGGCGCTGGCCGGATTGGTAATATCACTAAAAGAAAAATTCCGCTGATTGACAGATCGGTTTCATCAATTTAGTGGGGGCACAGAGGTGTTTTAACCCTCCGACGGCGGTGCTTTGCTGCATTGTTAGGCCTCTGGGGGGCGTTTATAGACCTTGATTCATATGCCATAAGCATAGAACGCGCCTATCTTTACCTCTTGTGTGTTGTATCCATTTTACAATTTCTTGTAAAACCCTAAATAATGTTTAGGTTTTTTTATACTAAAATTCCTTATGCAGCAAACCGCTGCTTTCACGCCTTTTAGTCAAGTTGAAAATAGCTTTAAAAAAGCACTGCTTTTAGCTTTATGTCTCAAGCAAGCAGTTGAGAATGAAGATGATTGGTAATATCTCAACCCGAAAGGAGCGATAAAATGAAAAAGGCGCTTTTTATAATTGTCCTTTTGCTTCTTGCAATCTTTTTGACCGATCCTGTTTCGGCGCAAGATCCTATCGTATACCCTGCACAGGGTCAGAGCCAGGAGCAGATGGAAAAAGATGAATTTCAATGTATGCGATGGGCCCGCGATCAAACCGGTTTTGATCCCATGCGAACGCCCACGGCGACTTCACCACCGCCCCAGAGAGAGGCTCCGCGCGGGGGGGCAGGTCGCGGTGCCGTTGCCGGCGCTGCAGGCGGTGCCATCATCGGTGGTATTGCCGGTGGTCGCAGTGGCGCCGGCCGAGGTGCTCTCATTGGTGGCGGCGGCGGAGCTCTGATCGGTGGTATGCGCAGAGAAAATCAAAGGAAACAGGAAGATCGAGCAAGAGAACAATGGGAGCGCGAACAGACCAATAATTACGCACGCTCGCGCAACGAATTCAATCGGGCTTTCTCGGCGTGCATGACCGGTCGCGGCTATACCGTGAAGTAGGTTTTAAGAATTTATTTATGATGAGGCCGCAGCCCACAATCATAGAAGACCTAAAATGCAGGGCGAAATACGCATTCAAGGAGATGACGATGAAAAAAACCAACATATGCATTTTAATCATCATATCAATCTGGCTATTGCCTGTAATGGCAGGTGCCGACAATTTTGACGGTTCCAAAGAATTGATCTGTTCGGTTATGGACATTGTTGAATGTCAACCCGGCGGCAAATGTCAGGAAGTCACCGCTGAAGAGGTCGGTATCCCTATCTTTTTTAAGATAAATTTCAAAGACAAAAAAATCAGCGCCACCCAGGCAGATGGAAGCAAAAGAGTCACCGATATCGAGCGCTTTGAGAAAGTCGATAACAAAGTAATGATTCAGGGCGCCGAAGACGGGATCGAAGGCGTCAGGGACGGCCTTGGCTGGAGCATGGCCATCGCTGAAGATACCGGTAAAATGGTCATAGCCGCTTCCGGCGATGAGGTGGGATTCGTGATATTCGGAGCCTGTACGGTCCCTTAAACCGAATGGGATTGGATTCAAACGTTCCGCAAATGGCTAAAAATCATTTTTTTGGACAAGGCAGTTGAAACCCCCCTTCATGTTTGCTAAGTACAGTGTAAGATCCTCTAAAAATTAAAAATTCCAATATAACGGCTTAAGGAAAGCTTTATGACCCAGGAATTTGATCCCAAAAAGAGCTACTTGACGGTTAAAGCCCATGAAAAAATGATCGCCTACGTTGGCTTCAAGGTTGAAAACGGGCAGGGTGATCCCGGTCAGGAGGGTGTCATTAAAATATCCTCCTTTAAGCGCCCATATGGCGGCGGATATTATACCTTAACTTTTATCGTGGATACCAACGATGACCTAGATTTAAAAGAGACTTTAAAAACGCGCTTTGACAGTCTCAATGAGGCCTCTTTGAAGCCTTACTTGGGAAAGGATATGCAAAAAATCGTTAAGGTCTCTTTAGATTCTCTGGAAAAAATTCCGGAATGGTATGTCGAGGAAGTCAGTGTACACTTGAGCAAAATTGACGAACGCACAAACGTTTTGATTGAAGAAAAATTGATTCCCGCATTGGCATCCAGCCTATCTTTTTCGTTTGATCCCGTGCAATGGTGGCCGGCTGATAAACCGGTCAGAGAGCCCGCAGAAGCGTCGTTTATGGAACAGCTCTCTTTGAAGACGTTGTTTAAAAGGTGGTTTAAAGGAGACTGAAATAAATAATGGATTGGCCTATTTTGCGCAAGAATTTAATGAAGTGAATACAAAATATTACACCGGAGTAATGGAGTAATAAAATTTCGGATTGTAGATTGCAGATTTCGGATTTCGAAGCATGAAGGTTTCTATTTTAAATCTGCAATCCGCAATCTAAAATCCGCAATAGATTTTACTCCAGCACTCCAACGAAAGGAGTTTACATGGCGCTCAAAGTCAATTCAGGCGAAACCCGGCCCGGCGTTTTCACCGTATCTCCGATTGGTTCCCTCGATGGAAACACGTATAAAATTTTAGAGACAACCGTCGATGCGGTCTTAAAGGAAATGCCGGATGTGATTATCTTCGATCTGGAATTTTTGGATTACATCAATAGCATGGGCGTTCGGGTTTTATTGAAAACCAAAAAGGAGCTTGAGAAAAATAACGGCAAGATCATGTTTGCTCATTTGCAGCCGCAAATCAGAAAGGTTTTTGATATTTTAAACGCCCTGCCGACCCTGAAGGTGTTTGCCAGCATTGAGGAGCTGGATCAGTATCTGGATACGATGCAAAAGGCAGCCCGCTAAAACTGGATAAAAAGCCGTTATCTTTTGCCCGACAACTGTGTTACGGACGGCTTCAAAATGCTCGAGTACTGACGTGTACACTACGCTTTTGAAGCCGCCCGCGCCTTGTTGTCGGACAAAATCTAATCGCTTTTTATCCAGTTTACATTATTGCCGACAACTTAAATCTGAAAGATTGAGTAATTTTTAAAAATAAGTTCTCTAAAATTAGTATGTCCCCTCAGCCTTGCCAGAGCGGCCCACGCCAGCAATGTGCGCAAGGATAGGTGGATGGGCCGCGATGGCGGCCTCTTAAAGCATAGGACTTTCTTAACTTCATCACTCCAATAATCCGATGATAATGAATCATGGAAGCGTTGACTGAAAAAACGAGCGAAGCGTGTGAGCTGAGTTATGAGAAGCCGGCGGGGGATACGTTGCTGGTTCGGCTGAAGGGCGGCTGGACGATAGATCAACAATTGCCGTCAGTAAAAGAGGTCGGACAGCAGATCGAATCGGATCCGACCATCAAGCAAATTGCTTTTGACACCGGGCAGCTCTCGGACTGGGACAGCGGTTTGCTGTCGTTCCTCACCAAAATCATCACCGATAGTTCAGCTAAAAACATCACCGTCAACCAGGAGGGGCTCTCCGAGGGTATCCAAAAATTGCTCAAGCTGGCCTTTGCCGTTCCGGAAAGAAAAGGTGCGCGCAAAGAAACAGTGCGCGAGCCTGTGTTACAACGAATAGGCGAATCCACCATCGCAATCGGTCATGCATCCGTTGATATGCTTGGCTTTATCGGTGAAGCTTTTCTGACGTTTTTAAAGTTTTTTGTGGGTAAAGCCCGTTTTCAACGCTCTGATCTGATATTGACAATTCAGCAATGCGGTGTGCAGGCGTTGCCCATCGTTTCATTGATCAGCGTTCTGGTGGGGTTGATCTTTGCTTTTATCGGTGCTGTTCAACTGATGATGTTCGGCGCCCAGATTTTCGTGGCCGACCTGGTGGCCATTGCCATGACACGCGTTATGGGAGCTGTCATGGTGGGCGTTATCATGGCCGGTCGCACCGGGGCCGCCTTTGCCGCCCAGATCGGTACCATGCAGGTCAATGAAGAAATCGATGCCCTCCAGACCCTGGGCATCTCTCCGATGGAATTTCTGGTGCTGCCCCGCATGCTGGCCTTGATTCTGATGATGCCGCTTTTGGTAGTTTATGCGGATTTGATGGGTATCCTGGGCGGATTCATCGTCGGGGTCAGCATGCTGGATATCACCGTCAAACAATACATCAACCAAACCATCAATGCTATGAACCTGTATCATTTCTTTATCGGTATTGTGCATGCGCTGGTTTTCGGAGTTCTGGTCGCCTTGGCAGGGTGCTTGCGGGGGATTCAATGTGGTCGCAGTGCGTCAGCTGTCGGACAGGCAACGACATCAGCCGTGGTCACCAGCATCGTGGCCATTGTCGTGGCCACCGCGATCATTACGGTAGTTTGTAATTTGCTCGGAATATAGTTTTTGGCGCTTGGTGTTTCGTATTTCGTGTTTAGCTTCTGGCTACTGGTCACTTGCTTCTGGCCAGAAGCAAGGAGCGAGAAGCCAGCGGCCAGTGTGTTAAACTATTAACAGCTGGCCACTTGAACCGGAACTTTTTGAACTTATGTCTGAAAAGGAAGAACATAAAGAGCCTCACATCGTCGTCGAAGACTTAACGATGGCCTATGGCAGTTTTGTGGTGCAGCAGGATCTCACATTTACCGTAAATCGCGGTGATGTATTTATCATCATGGGCGGCAGTGGCTGCGGCAAGAGCACCCTAATGCGCCATATGGTGGGGTTGAAGTCACCTGCCAAGGGTAAGGTTTTTTACGGACATACCAGCTTCTGGGATACTGATCCGGAAGAGCGTGATCAAATTATGCAAAACATCGGCATCCTGTATCAAAGCGGCGCTCTGTGGAGCTCGATGACCCTGGCGGAAAACATCACCTTGCCATTGGGCGAATATACCGATTTGAGCCCCAAACAGATGCGTGAAATTGCTTCCCTTAAGCTGGCTCTGGTAGGTCTGGCCGGTTTTGAGGATTATTATCCGTCGGAGATCAGTGGCGGGATGCGCAAACGCGCCGGTCTGGCGAGAGCCATGGCGCTGGACCCTGAGGTTCTTTTCTTTGACGAGCCATCAGCCGGTTTGGATCCGATCAGCGCCAGTTTGCTGGATGATCTGATTCTCGAGCTGCGGGACAGTCTGGGAGCCACCATCATCGTGGTCACCCATGAGCTGGCCAGCATCTTTGCCATCGGCAACAACTCTGTGTATCTGGACCCGGATAAAAAAACCATGACCGCTGCCGGAGATCCTAAAAAACTGTTAGCGGAAACCAAGGATCCCGAGCTGCGCCGGTTTTTGACGCGGGGAAAAGGCTGACCATTTTGGATTTCGGATTTTAAAAGCGATATATTTGATATTTCAATCCACAATCTGAAATCCGCAATTAAATATGCTCCATTACTCCAACGTAAGGATGTATCGACATGAGCAAACCGGCAAATAAAACATTGATTGGGGCCTTTGTTGTGGGGGCAGTGGTATTAACCGTAGCGGCCATCGTGCTTTTTGGTTCCGGCAGGTTTTTTAGGGACACCGATAATTGGGTCGCATTTTTCCCCGGCTCAGTCAGAGGGCTGAATGTGGGCTCACCGGTCGTATTTCGCGGGGTGCAGGTCGGTCAGGTCACCGAGATCATCGTTAATTTTGATACTGCTGAACTTTCGGTGAATATTCCGGTCATATTTGAGACCGACCCGGAACGGTTCAGAGACATCGGTGACCGGGTTATCACCGACGAAAAAGAGATGCATATGGCTTTGGTCAAACAGGGGCTCAGGGCTCAGCTGCAGCTGACAAGCCTGGTCACCGGTCAACTGGCAATCAACATGGATTTTTACCCGAATACACCGGCAAAATTGTTTGGTGTGAAAAACGCCCAGCTTGGTGATGATGTCCGTGACTGGTGGGAAATTCCCACGATTTCAACAACCCTGCAGGACTTAGAGCAGGCTCTGGGTGAAATTGATTTTAAGGATATGGCAGATGATTTCAGACGAGCCATGGACGGTATCGCCGAACTGGTGAGCTCTCCTGAGCTACACGCCAGCATCGGCGAAATAAAAGACACGCTGATTGCTGTTAAAACCTTGGCTCGTGATATGGATGGTAAAATCGAGCCTTTGGCCACCAGTATTGATCAGACGCTGACCGACGTCAGGGCCGGCATCGGCGACGCTCGCGAACTCATTGCGAGGGTCGATGAAGGAGCAACCCCGTTGATGTCGAAAATTCAAAATGCAGTGGAATCAGCCCAAAGTGCCCTGGTTCAGGCGAATCAGACACTTAAAAGCCTAGAGCAAATTGCTGAAGAGGGCACGCAGCTTCGCTACGAAGTCTCTGCGACACTCAGGGAAATTTCGGCTGCTTCCCGCTCCGTACGTGTTTTGTCCGATTTCATCGAACAGCATCCGGATGCGATACTTCGCGGAAGGGTTAACAGAACAGGAGAAAATTGATGCGCTCAAATCATTTTAGTGTCATTGGTATCGTTCTGATGACCGGTATACTGTTTTTCAATGGCTGCCTGGGCGGCCCCAGCCCGACACCAGCCACCCGATTTTATGTACTCAACTCCATAGACAGTGCGGAAAACACAAACCGACCGCAGCCGGTGATGAACTTGGATAAAGATGTCAGCCTCGGTATTGGTCCTATAAGGCTGTCACAGGTGCTGGACCGCCCTCAGATCGTCATCCGCACCAGTCAAAATGAAATCCGGGTTGCCGATCTGGACCGCTGGGCAGCGCCGCTGCAGGAAAATATCACCAATGTGCTGACGGATAACTTGACAACCTTGCTTTCCACCGGATCCATTCTTAAGTTTCCCTGGAAAACTGCCCTCCCCATTGAATACCAGATCGTTATGGAAATTACACGCTTTGATGGTATGCCGGGCGGCAATGCAGACCTGCGAGCCCGTTGGGCCATTCTGGGAGAAAACGGCCGCAAAGTATACGCCAAGGCAAAAACAGCCTTGACCGAGCCGATTGGCGGGGATACCATCGCCACATTGGTTTCCGCCCAGAGCCGCCTGGTGGCCAAGCTCAGCCTTGAAATCGCTCAAGAAATTAAACGGCTTGAAGAAACGGGGGCACGGCAGTAGGTTCATGATTTTAGATGATGGACTATGGATTTTAGATGTTAGGATTTTAGCCCGCTAGGCGCTCGATTAATCAATTTTTGAATTTCGATTTTAGATTTGGCATTTTGGATAGAACAGTTGAAGATTTGATAAATGCCCTGGAGAATTCCGCCGGAGGTTGGTAGAATTTCACAGGGCAAACATTTTGAAGTGTGAGTTTCAAGAGGCAAACATGAAAAAATATGGGGTGTTGATCCTGATAGCGATTTTAGTGGTTGCATGCACCAGCGGTAAAACGGAATTTTTCCCGTCTCAGGGGTATTCTGCCGATACAGCTGAAGTGACGGTTATCCGCGAAAGACGTATGTTTGGCATGGGTTTTTCAATGGAGGTCCTTTTTGACGACCAGGTGATTGCGCGCTTAAAAACCGGCCAATATGTGACGTTTTATGTCGATCCCGGAGTTCATACGATCGGCATACCGAATTCAAGCATCACCGTGGTATTGGAACGCGCCCACAAGCATTATTTTGCTATATTAACCGATTCAACGCAATTCGGATTTGAAATTGAACGTATTAGCGAGCGCCAGGCGACGTCCTGGATGGCAAGAGCAAGATCAATCAACTAGGTCAATATTGCGGATTTGGGATTTGGTACTAAAAGGAAAAAATGCAGGATTTAAGCTGTTGATTGTCTGTTGTTTGGAAGCTGTTAGATGAAATAGCAATTCCGGTTTTAAGCCCAATCTTGAACTAGAAGCGGGGCTTTTATCATAGAAGCCCCGCTTTTTTTGTGATTTCTTTATAGATGGCTGGTGACACATGAAAACATATCAATACCAGCGCCACCCATTAAATCATAAGACCGGAATTTTAGAAGTTAAACACCACCAGCACGGCTGTGAAAAGCTGGGTTTCGGAGCCTTCATCCACCACCGGGCTGTCATCATCGGCATCGCCCACCAGCTGTTTGACTTGAAGGACACCCCGCAGATCCCATCTTTGCGCAAATCTCCAGTTTGCACCCAGATCGAGGGCTACATCTTTGATGCTGTCATCCGCATCGTATTCGTCTAAGCCGCTCCGTCTTGAATCGGCTGCATCGACACCAAAATAAGTTTGCATGTAGTCATCATCGGCATAGGTGGTGCTGGCGCCCATGGTAAACACAAATTCTTCGCTGATCGCCCAGTTGTAACCGCCCGCCAGCTTGGCAGTCCAGCCCTCATGGGCATTGCCCGTATCGGCTAAAAAATCAAAAAGCAAAAACCAGCCTTGCCAGTCAATGCCACCCCAAATACCCAGTTCATGGGCATCACTCACATCTTTTAAATCATCCACCTTATTGTTATCCACATCGTCGCGCTCAGCCCGATAATTGTACATCGGCCCCAGGCGCCAGAAGTTGCTGGGAATCAGGTTGGCTCTCAGATTCAGCCCAAACAGTTTTACAAACATCCCATTGTCAAATTTGGCCGCGCCGGTCGGTACCGGCACCATCTCGTAATCAGATGAGCCCTCGTAGTCGGGCTTGATACCGACGCCGCCACCGATGGAATAGTCCGCTGCCTGGGCCACAGGAACTACCAGCAATATTGCCAGCAGCGCAACCAACAACCCCGTAAACCGTCTTTGATTCTTCATCTAATTCTCCTCCTTTACCTTCAATAATATTGAATTGTGAATCAGCCTATCCTTATGTAATTTAATGAGAATTATTCTCAACAAGAAAAGTTTATGCTATTTAGATTATATTTTTCGATAAATCAAGCTATAAAATGCATAAAAATAAAAGTGAATATAATCTTAACGGAACAAAATTTAGGAGATCAACTCGAACATTGTAACTGTATCGCCGGTGGCAAGCAGAGCCTATATGTCAGCTTTTAGGATCGGCTTCTTTAAGCTCCAGACCCAAAATAGTGATATCATCCTGAGGTTTGGAATCGTCACCAAAACGCAATAAAGAACTGATGGATTGTTCGATCATATCGTTTATGGATTGACCCTGTAAGGTCCGCAGCGTTTCACAGAAGCGTTCGGTACCGTAAAATTCGCCCCCGGGTTTCTGGTATTCAATAATGCCGTCGGTGTAGACAAAAAGTTTATCACCGGGATTGAGTTGCTGATGCCCCTCTCCGAATCGTTCCGTCTGGCCGTTTAACAGATGAAAATCGCCCATGCCGATTGCCGGGCCGCCCTTTGACAATAGTTCCAGATGGCCGTCCCTGCGCACCAAAATAGAGTGCGGGTGGCCGGCATTGCTGTACCTCAGATCGCCGCTCTTTGTGTTGATGGTCATGTAAGTGATCGTGAAAAAATTATTAAAGCGCTCAAAGGGAAACTCATCATCCAGCGCAGTCAACACTTCGGCCGGCGTTCTTATTTGAGAGGTGGCCTTAGCCGCTTTAGAGCTTCCCTTGAGAAGCTGACCGGAATTCGGCTGCAAAAACTGCGCAACCGAAACGGTGACCATCGCCGCCTGAACCCCATGACCGCTGACATCAAGCATGTACAGCGCCCAGTGATCATCATCCAGCTGAAACATGTTAAAAATATCTCCACCGGTATGTTCACAGGGCTTAAATTTCCAGGCAATCGACAGGTTGGCTGTTGAATCAATTTTATGAGGCAAAAGGCTTTTCTGAATCTCGGCCGCCGCCGCAAGGTCGGCATCCAATCGCTTCTGTTTGTCCAGAAGCTCTTGATTCAGCTGTTTGAGTTTTTTTTCGGAGGCAGAATACTTAAGAACCAGCTCCTGAAGGAGCTGGTTATTGATACCGGTATCTTTCAAAGAGGCCCAGTATTCCAATACTTGCTTGATCAATGGCCCATTTTGAGGATTTTTAAAATCTAATTGTTCAATTTTATCTCTTAACAAATCGTCAAAATTCATCTTATGCCAGCCGCTCTCTCAATTTGTCAAAATTAAAAGCATAATCATCGTCGATAAGGCCATCTATCCCCACATCAGCTAGATTGATCAACTGCTCAAACACATATCGTATGATTTTGCGGTCATCGATGATACTGCCGTGTTGCGGTGCAATGATTTTGAAAGGAACGTCCAAAATCCGTTCGAGCGCGTATTTTAGGGCCTTGGCAGACGGCATTACGGATTTATGAAAATTGAGGATGTCGTTGATCGGGCAGACGGTTCTTCTTGACGGGCAATTGGAAAGCTGAAAACAGTCCATGCACTCCGGTCGTAGGTGGAAAAACAATTCCCATTCGAGTCCCAGGCTGCCGAAAAGGTCGCTGCTGAATAGGATTTCACTTTGGGGGTCAAATGTCACGAAGCTGCCGCCGGAGTGCGCATAAGGCGTCTTGATAAATTGCAGGGTGCGACCGGAGGAAAAAGCATACTCGAAATTCATCTTGCTGATCGGCTCCAGCCGGGTTGATACCGAGTAATGGCGGATAAACATCAAATTGGCCGATTCGGATATGATTTTTAAGTCATCTCTTTTGATGATATCTTCAAAATTGGGGATACTGCCGCATAGATCCGGGTCATAGTGCTGGTACAGAAGGCCCGAGATCTGATTGGGCGCAATGCCGGTTTGCAGAATTTTCATCATCACCGTGGCAAAATCAGGGCGGCTACCGCCATCGATCACCACAGCCTCGTCGTTATCGACAATCAGATATGGATTGCAGTGCAAACCCGCCTGCTCATCGTAGTAGCCGACCCAATAGACACCTTCGGCAATTTCCACCGAACGTTCGATGTCAATGGCGTCTTTTTCAGACTGCAACATCGGTGTTCACCCTCTTGATAAAATGATCCAAATTTATGAAATGTAAAAGTAAAAAGATCTTTGACAGATTAACGCTAAGTACTAAATTTCTGTATTCAGAGCCAATTTGTCAAGGTTACCGCTGCCCATCATCCGCCATAACCGTAAAATGGCAGCGGGGCTTCAGCCAAACAGAAGCCCCGCGCAATGCCTATAATTTAATCGATGGGAGATTTTAAAAGACTATGTGGGTTGCCCCGCCCAATTCAGGTATAGACGTGCGCCCTGCCACAGAGAAAGCTACAAACGATTTTCGGCCGGCATACAAGCTACTCGGCAATCAATTTGTTTCGTCTCTCTACGTATGCATCACGAATCGCCACATAGGGGTCCAGGACAGCCTCTTTTAAAGCATCGATATCGTCGATATCAAAGGACAGCTCGTTAAATTTATCATATGCCGTAATGGCCACTGTTGTTCGCCAGCTGTAACCGCCGAATTTGTCGTAACGTAACCAGCTGACCGGATCCAGGAAAAAAGAGTCGATAAACCGGGCGCTGTCGCGTAAAGTCGAGGGGCCTAAAATCGGATACATGATGAAAAACCCGTTCCCCATACCCCAAACGGCCAGCGTCTGGCCCAGGTCCTCGGGGCTGGGCGGCAAATTATCGTAGTAGGAGGCCGGCGTCTGAATACCGGCGAAACCGACGGTGGTGTTGAGGAAAAAAGTAGCAAATTCCTCCATGGCTTTGGTGCCTTTGGCCTGCAACAGACAGTTGACGAAACGGATGGGAAAGCGCAGGTTGTAAAAGAAATTTTTAACAGAGATGCGGAATTCTTCGGGTGTAACGGCATTGTAGCCTTTAGCCAGGGGCCTTAAAATCGCCACGTACATGGCATCATTGAAATAGAAAAATTCACGATTCAGTCGGATAAGCGGATCGTTAATCTCAACCACTTCATCGTCATACTCATCGTCATATTCGTCATCATACTCGTCATCATACTCGTCATCTTCAGCCGCTTCTTCATCGGTTTCTGCTGCTTCTTCATCGGTTTCTGCTGCTTCTTCATCGGTTTCTGCTGCTTTTTCCTCGCTCTGCTGGGCCAGCAGATAGGTCCCTGGCTCGCGGTCCATTGCAAAGGAAGGATTTAAGATACCCACAATCAGAAAAAAAGCCGGCATGACTGCTGCAGCCAATAGTTTCTTCACCAATTATGCCCCTTTCGTCAGTTCGCGGTTAAATCTGCTTTTTCCTCCTGTCACATTTTAGCGTCAACAACCGCTCAGCCAGGCCCAACCGGCCGGTTATCCCTTTGTTTTATCGCGCAAGGTTTGCAGCAGATCTTCGGGCGTTTTATTCGACAGGATCTCACGGAACTGTCCGCGATAATTCTTGACCATGCTAACGCCCTCAATGATGACGTCATAAACCCGCCACTGGCCACTTTTATTGGTCAACCGGTAGAACAGGGGGACCTTTGTGCCGTCTTTCGTGATAATGTAACTTTCGACTTCCACCCGTCCCTTCTTGAGCTCTGTTTCTTTGCCGAATTCGATTTTTTCACTGGTATAGGCCAGGACACGATCAGCATAAATGTCCTGCAGAAGCTTTTCAAAAAGACTTACAAATTCCTTTTGCTGATCGGGTGTGAATTTTTTCCATTCCCGACCAAGGGTACGCCGTGACAGCTCCTGCCAGTCAAAAACCTCATTGATGATGATGCTGATCTCACCTATTTTGGCGCTGCGATCCATGGCTTTAAATTCCGGGCTTTGCATTTTGGTCAGCATCTTGTTGATCTGAGCTTCTATGGTGTCTTTGGCACCAGCTGCCAGAACCTCAAACGGTAACATTATTGAGATGGCCAGCAGGATGATTCCCAATGCGATATATGTTTTTTTCATTAGATTTCCCCCTTGATCCGTTTAATCAAATATTCAACAATTTTAAGTCGATAGCTATAAGCCTGTGACGGGGTAAGCCCATATTTCGTTTACATCCCGGTTCTACTCTTATTCCTCTGCTTCGCCGCTACCCACATCGCCGAAGGCATACTTGCTGACCAGATCCATGATATCGGTGGGTGATTCGGTATCGGTTATGGTATCACCGTCTGCCAGCAAATCACCGCCGCCGCCGGCATCGATACTGATATATTTGTCACCGATCAAGCCCTCGGTCTTAATGGAGGCAATGGCATCATCGTAGATCTCGATACCGTTATTGATCTTTAAGGTCACCACCGCCACCTGGTTTTCCTGGTCCATTTTAAAGGACTCCACCCGGCCGATCTCCAGGCCGAGCATATTGACGGGGTTGCCGGTCCGCAGGCCGCTCACGGATGTGAACTTGGCAATCAGGGTATAGGATTTTTCGCCGAAAAAGCCGACATTGCCGAGATTTACCGTCATGTAGGCGATGGCTAAAAGACCGATGACCACAAAAATACCAACGACTGTTTCCTGAGTATACTTTTTCATTGCGTTTTACCTCCGCGTTCACATTGAAAGCGTGCAATTGGTGTTTGATTAAAACGTGCAAATTCCATTACCGATTCAATTTCGATCTGGGGTTTGCCCTGAGCCAGTCCGGCCTGGATATTGAATTCAAAGTGATTTTCGTCAGGTTTCTCACCCTTCTGCAAGGCCTTCAGGTCGGGCAGGCCATGTTCCCGAAAATCCTTTTTGAAATCCGCCATGATGCGCTCGGCCTCATCCAGGTCCGAGTAAGGCAGCACGGTGGCATATTCATTAATGGTCTGACGGGAAGAAAAGCCCCCCACGGCTCCAAAGTGTTTGTTGATATAAGAGCCCAGGGCCCGGATAATCTCCTGGGCGGCGTCGTGTCCCATATGCTCGATGATGGTGTCCAGATCGTCAACGGCAAAGGCCGCCACCGCATACATGGCATCCGGCTGCCGCTTGCTCAAATCGGTTTGATAGCGCACTTTAAAATGGCGTTTGGAGTACAGGCCGGTAATATCTTCCTGCAGGCTTTCAAGACTGGTCAGGATTTCTTCCCGGAAGGGATGCTCAAACTCTTCAAACTCATCCGGCGGTCCCTGAAATACAATTTTTTTACCGTAAAGCGCCAGGATGCGGTTGGAGATAAAATAGACATCCGGAATTTCATGGCTGATCAAAAGAGCCGTAAAGCCAAACCGGCTTTGATATTCGGCCACCATGCCCAGAATGGCATTTTTACGGATGGGGTCCTGACCGGTGGTGGGCTCATCAAAGAGCACCAGCGATGGCTCGGTGACCAGCGCCCGGGCCAGGGCGGCCCGTTTCTGCATCCCGCCGGACAGCTCCGACGGATATTTATCGTAAACCTCGGTCAATTCGGTCTGCTCGATGGCCGCCAGGGCCTTTTCGGTAATTTCTTTTTTGCTCAGCTTGGTGGTCTGGCGCAGCGGCAGGGATACGTTTTCAATGATGGTCATCGAATCAAAAAGGGCGTTATTTTGAAACATGTAACTGATCTGACCGATGTAGGCGTTCCATTCTTTTTTGGTCATTTCATCGATGGGTTTGCCCTTGTACAAAATTTTACCCTCATCGGGTTTGAGCAATCCGATAATATGCTTGAGGGTCACGCTTTTGCCCGTACCGCTCAGCCCGATCAGGGTGGTGACTTCACCTTCATAGATTTGAAAATCGACTTTGTCCAGGATGGTGCGCACATCGAAGCGTTTGGTCACGCCTTTAAATTCGATAATCGGTTGTTTTTCCATAACAGGTCCTTACAGAATGAATGTCGTTACGACATAATCTGAAATCAAAATCATCACGCACGAAATCACCACTGCCGAAGTGGTCGACAGGCTGACACTGCGGGCGCCGTAACTGTCGGTGCGCATATGGGTGAAAAAACCCTGAAAACAGCAGGTGGTCACCACCAGAAGGCCGAAGACCAGCGATTTTATCAGCCCGCCGGTGATGTCTGACATTTCGGTAGCGGAAACTACCCGATAAAAATAGGCACCGGAATTCACCCCCAGCAGCAGACAGCCGCTGACCCAGCCGCCCAGAATCCCGATCAGGTCAAAGAAAGTGGTCAGGATCGGAAAGCTGATAATGGCCGCGGCGATCCGCGGGCTGACCAAAAACCCCACCGGATCGATGCGCATGGTGGACAGGGCATCGATCTGCTCGGATATGCGCTGGATACCGATTTCAGCCGTCATGGCCGAACCGGCGCGAGCGGTGACCATAATGGCAGTTAAAACCGGTCCCATTTCTCGGATCAATGAAAGCGCCACCGCCGTACCCAGCACCCCCACCGAGCCAAATTTGACCAGCACATGGTAAAGCTGCAGGCCCAGTACCATGCCGGTAAAAAAACCGACCAGCATAACGATCTGGGCCGATTTGGCCCCGATAAAATAAATTTGCTGGATGATGGCGGAAATCTGCTTGTAATGAAAAATCTGGACAAAAGCCCGGAAAAAAAAGATCGCAATAGCGCCCAGGTTGCCGTTGATCCGGATGGCGCGGGCGCCAAAGGGATGAAAAAGCCAGGTCAACGGGTTTCCCGGTTTCGGTAATGCAATCTCTTCGGATGGATTTTGGTCGCTTGAATTTTCTTCGGCCATATGAATGCTTCCCCCCTCTTTAATCGGAAGATATGCTTCGATAGCACAAATCTATTTAGCACATTCAGCTTCTACCATTAAATCAGATGGTTTAGGCATTCTGACCCTTTTATCATAATGAATTATCAGCGCAAGTATAAAATGCAATTAACACAAATTTAATCAAGTGTCACTGAGCATGCTCGCTGCGCATGACGAATAGCCTGCCAAAGACGGACCCAAAATAGCACGATTCTTCAATCCAGAGGATAAAAAACAGAGGTCAAGATCGAGGTAGATGAATAAAGCCAGAAAAAGCAGTCTTAGACTTTCTTAATCCTTTTTGAGTGCGTCAGCGTGTGCTTATTGACAAAGCGACAAGAATAGTTACAAATTGTTAAATATTTTTAATCGGATACATTTCCAGAGTCAGTTCAGCTCTAAATAGATTAAGGAAAGCATCATGGCAGACCGTCTTTACATTGCGGCAATGGAGCCCGGAAGCGGCAAATCAGTAATCGCCCTCGGCATCATGGAGATGCTCTCCCGCAGAATTCGCCGGCTGGGTTATTTTAGACCTGTGGTGCCTTCTGCAAAGGCGCCCGACAACAATATCCGCCTGATTAAAGCGCGCTATCAACTGGAACCGGGCTACGACGAGATGTTTGCCTTCACCCATGAAGATGCCCGCAATCTGGCCGCGGACGGTCAGATGGAAACACTTTTAAAAAGCATTCTAAATAAATTCAGCGAGCTAAAACGAGAGTGTAATTTTGTCTTGTGCGAAGGTACGGATTTCACAGGCGTTGCATCTGCCTTTGAATTTGAATTTAATGCCGATGTGGCCTCTAATCTGGGATGCCCGATTTTAGCACTCATCAATGGCCACAAAAAATCCCCGGATGAAACCGTTGACGCCATGCAGGTTGCCTGGGAGTCTTTTGAAGAAAAAGGTTGCACAATTGTAGCGACTGTTATTAATCGGGTGGATCC
>JASFIV010000073.1:0-17192 GCA_050122475.1 Desulfobacterales bacterium
CTTGACAAACCCCATATAGATAAGTTAGCACTTGCGTGCAAAATTATTTAAGTCATTAACGCTTCGGAGGAGCAGGTGATCTATGACACTCACAAAAGCTATGATCGTTGATGCCATTCATGAGCAACTTGGATACCCGAAAAACAAATCCGCCGAAATGCTTGAAACACTGCTGGAATTGATCAAAGGTAACCTCGAAAAAGGTGAGGATGTTTTGATCAGCGGGTTCGGAAAGTTCTGCGTAAAGGCAAAGAACCAGCGTCGCGGACGAAACCCTGCTACCGGAGCAGATATGATACTCGACCAGCGTCGAGTGGTAACCTTCAGGTGTTCCCATCTGCTAAGAGAGAAAATTAACAACCGATACTAGAAGCTTTCATTTCGTTTTCACGGCGCCTTCATGAAAGCCATGGAATTGGAGAAGGTCGCAGTTGATATGACCCCTTCAATGATAATGGATTGCAACCTTCAATTCAGGCATCTCTTCTATAAGAACGAGATGCTTTTTTAATGGATACAGTCAATGCCCGGTATTTTCATTCGATGGCTGACGACTACAGCCGCCATTGTGGCCACCGCTTATTTGCTGGATGGTATCCAGGTAAGCGGTTTTTTTTCGGCTTTATTTGCGGCTGCCGTTCTGGGAATTTTGAATGCTGTTTTAAGACCGGTTGCGCTGTTGCTGACGCTTCCGATTAATATATTAAGCCTGGGCCTTTTTACGTTTATCATCAACGCGCTCATGCTAAAAATGGCTTCGGGTATCATTCCGGGTTTCGGTGTTTACGGATTCTGGACCGCCATTTTCGGCGCATTGCTGATCAGTCTGATCAGCTGGCTCTTAAATTCATTTATCGGCGAACAGGGCACAGTGACATCCATTAACATCGAGCATGGTCGGAGCACTGTGAGGGACAAGCAGGACGACACTATTGATCTGGAGCATAAGGGGGATAACCGCTGGGAATAAAAAGCTCAAAAAGGTTGAGCCCGTTACCCGTTAGCCCGTTTACCGGTTAGTAAAACTAGGCAGTTTTGCGCTTTTTCGGGCTCAGCGGGCTAAACGGAACAACTCGCTCAACTGGCCAACCTAAATGCGTGATCTACTATTTTTGAGATGATTTTCAATTAAATAAAAACGCAAAATGGCTGTTTACTTATTTAATTTTTCGGTTGACAGCGGTATCTAATAACAATAAACCGACACCATCACGAGACAAAAGAAAAACCCTGCAGCCAGGAAAGACTGCAGGGTTTTTGTGCTGTTACCCCATCAAGCTGTTTATTCTATTCGGGAAACAGTTGCTTGGGTCGGGTTGTATCTCCGGTGGCGTTGGGGAAATCTTCAGCAATGTAAGCTTTTTGGCCGGTTTCAATCAGATGGTTGGCCTCTTCCATGTAGTTGGCAAAACGCAGTTTGCACTCGTAGAAACCGTGCCACCAGGCGTAGTCAGGCGCCATCATCATTGCGCCCATGCGAGCCCGCCGGCCTTCATGGTGCCACAGCTCATAGTATTCGACCTCTAAGCGTTCATCAAAAAACTTGGTTTTGTCCAGAAGGCCCTTTTCGTAAAGCTCATCGAGTTTGGCCTTTGCCGGTTTGAAGTAAACCTCGTTATATTCCTCCACCGCCTTGTCGAAACCATCATAGAAATCATTGATCCAGGCGTCACCATGGCAGGCGCTGCAGATGTTTTTCATTTTCTGGCGTTCGTCCTGCCAGTTGGTTCCAGAGGGAAAAGCTTTGAAGTCCTGGGGACGAACCGTCAGAGGGGCCTGGGTCTCCCACGACAGCCGCGAGGTCACATCGTGGCTGGTGGGTTCTTTTCCAGAGCCGGACATGTGGCAAGCCGCACAGGTTGGCGCGCGGTAATCCACGCCCGGTGTCCAGGTACCGCCGGCTGCATTGAAATTGTACTCAGACTTGTAAGCATGGTAGATGGTCCCGTGCTTGGACTCCTCATAGATTTCGATCTGGGGATGATCGGGGCCCAGGTGGCACTGGTCGCAGGCTTCCGGCATGCGGGCTTCGGCCACCGAAAACCGATGGCGGGTATGGCACGAGGTGCAGGCGCCCTTGCTGCCGTCCAGATTGAGCCGCCCGACACCGGCGTTGGGCCAGGTGCCTGGATCGATTTTGCCGTTTTCATCGATTTTGATCACCGTGCCGTGACAGTTGAAGCAGCCGGTCTTGCGCTCATTGTCCGAGTTCATTCCCTTGTTCAACCAGGGATCCAGTTTCCACATGATCTCAATGGTGTTGGCATGTTTGCTTTTGCTGTACTGGGTGGCCTCATCCGGATGGCAGCGGGAGCAGTCCTTGGGCGTGACAATCGAGGCGATCGGCATTTTGTATTTGGCTTCACCCCAGGGCATATCCGATCGGCTATAGTACTTCTCATGATCCTGGGCGATGTCCCGATCACCGGGCTGGACCAGGTGGCAGTCCAGACAGGTGATATTGGCATTGGCATGCCGGCTCTTGGCCCAGTCAGCAAAAACACCGGGCGTCGTTGCGCGATGGCATTCGATACAGGCCTGGGCTTCCGGCGGGACACTGCGCTCGATGCGGTATTCCTTGACCTTGGCAAAATTGGGCTGCTGCGCCATGGCTGCAATGACAATCAGACCGACACTCAGCAAACCAATGGTAAAAAACAGCAATGCTCTCCTCATGGATCTTGCTCCTTTCAATTCATTTAATATTTTATGAGTGAAGAAAGTTCCCGAAAAAAAGATCTAAAGCTGTCTGAGCCCTTTGGCCTGGTAAGGCACTTTGCGGGTCTGGCGATACATTACCAGGCCTCTTTCAGAATGCACCAGATCATAATGACAATCGATGCATTTTTTCTCGTATCCCGGTTTGGCGTGCAGCACCGAGCGGTGCGCCAGCATGGCACCGCGTTTATATGGCATGTTGAGCAAATTGCGGTGGCATTTCTGGCACTCTCTGTTATCGAAAGCGGCAAGAGCGTTATTGCGCGCTTTTTCCCGATCATAGTCACCACTTATAAAATGAATTAGCACGTCCTTAATGCCATGGTAGGTCTTGGCAAAGAAAAAGTCGAAGGTGTCCTGGGGGGCAGGCAGGTGGCAGTCCATACAATCGACGACAACACCGGAAGCATTGTTGGTATGCGTGGAGGAGCGCCAGGCCACCACCGCCGGCTTTATTTCGTGACATGATCCGCAAAATTCAGGCGTGGAGGTGCGCACCATGGTGTAATAGGAAATGCTAAACAGAGGAAAGGCAATGATGATACCCACACCGACAAGGATCAATGCAATTACATACTTTTTCATGGCAGCCTTTGGTGTTGGAGCTTAAGATTTTTCTTTGTGATCCCTATTTTAATTGAGTCTGAAAAAAGTATTCCAGCGTTCTTACTGTATTTGGTTATATCGAACTTACCTCCGCTTAGTCTCCCGACAATAGCCGTTGGTTAAATTATTTCCATAATGAAAAAACTATGATCAGTATCTTATTACACTATTCATACTCGATGTGACAATTAAAAAATTTGATTTAAGTCAAATACGGACAATTAAAAGCTAAGTATACTTTATAGTTTTTGATTGATCTGAATGGAAAAAAGTTTTCAAATGGACCAGCTCTCAGAAACTGCCTCTTTTTGGTGCTCGCCGAATTGCGTTTTTCAAAAAAAGCTTAAAATTCCTCGACATAGTCACAAACAAAAAAATGTTTCCATGTACTTGCTCGAATTATTTAATTTATTACTTTAGCTATTTTTTGATTTAAAATCCCTCGACACGGAATTAGTCTGTCAATTGAACCGCAGGTAAAATCCCTCCAGCGGCGGGATTCGACTTCGGCCCCGGGCACCGGCTCTGCGAGCCTTCAGGATTCGATTCTGAAGGCTTTTTCGTTTTTAACGTATGATGTGCTTGCCTGCCATAGCCTCAGCGAAGGCGGCTAGCGAAGATGGGCCTGTCCGATCGGCTCTAGTACTTTTCTATAACGGCAATTGTATCTAACTCGAGGGGTTCTGCCTTAGTGGTCGCTTCTTGATAAAAAGACCCGCTCCTGATCTTATTGACAGGTTGCGGTTTTTAAACCATAATTCATTCCCATCAATCCTAAAATGATGTTTGCGTATGAGTACCTGAGTTTACCTAAATAGAATGCTATTCAATCGCAGGGGTACCATTGTACGATTATATTGTTATTGGTTCTGGCTTCGGAGGATCGGTATCAGCGCTTCGGTTGGCTGAGAAAGGATATCGTGTCGCCGTCTTGGAAAAAGGCCGCCGCTATCATACCCAGGATTTCCCCCCCACAAATTGGAACCTGCGTAAATTCCTATGGAAACCAAGATTGGGGCTGTATGGCATTCAGATGCTGACATTGATGCGCCATGTTTTTATTCTCCATGGCGGGGGGGTTGGGGGTGGCAGCCTAGTATATGCAAATCAACTCCTTATACCTTCGGATGAAGTCTTTCTGAAGCCGGAATGGGGACCGGGAAATTGGAAAAAAAAATTAATGCCTTTCTATGAACAAGGTAAACGCATGTTAGGTGCTACCCGCTGTCCCTCGGTTGGCCGGGCTGATGAAATTTTGGCAGAGATCGGCAAAGAGATTCGTGGGGAAGATACATTTCATATCAACGACGTCGGTGTTTTCTTTGGTGAACCGGAAAAAACAGTTCCTGATCCTTACTTTAACGGAGACGGGCCGGAAAGAACAGGATGCAATTTTTGCGGCGCCTGTATGATTGGTTGTCCGATTGGAGCGAAGAATACGCTTGACAAAAATTACCTTTATTTAGCAGAAGAAAAATACGGTGTAGAGATATTTCCTGAAACAGAAGTTGTCGGCGTGCATCCCTCAGATGCAGGCTATGAAGTTTTCACCAGAAAATCGACCGGACTTCGGCATCCCAAACAAACGCTGTTTGCCCGAGGTGTAATATTTAGCGGCGGCGTACTGGGAACGATAAAATTGTTGTTTGAATGCAAGGACAAGGGACTGCTCCCTAATATATCAAAAGCCCTGGGCCGTTCAGTTCGAACCAATTCTGAAGCACTTCTTACCGTCACGGCGAGTGACCGCAACGCAGATTATTCCGACCACATTGCCATTACGTCCGGTATTTATCCGGATCAAAAAACGCACATAGAGGTTGTTCGGTATAACAAGGGTTCGGATGTAATGGGAAGTCTATTGACCCTCCTTACCGGTGGGGGCGGACGGATTCCCCGTGTGATTCGCTTCCTGGGCAATATTGTGCGACATCCATGGGCGTTTTTAAAATCGTTTTGGATATGCGGATGGGGAGCCCGGACGCCCATTCTATTGGTCATGCAGACCGCCGAAAATAATTTTCAGTTTAATTACAAGCGTCGCTGGTGGCGACTTGGTAAGAAAACGATAAATTCTGAAATTTCTCCTGACAGCCAAAAAATCCCTTCATATATCCCGATTGCCAATATGGTTGCACAGCGAATGGGCGAAAAGATCAACGGGCAGCCAATGAGTGCCTGGACAGAAGTCCTTTTCGATATTTCATCAACTGCTCATATTTTAGGCGGCTGTGTCATGAGCGCATCCGCAAAGGATGGCGTTGTTGATTTCAGAGGCCAAATTCACGGCTACCCGAACCTTTATGTTGTCGATGGCTCTAATGTCCCTGCCAATTTAGGCGTGAATCCTGCGCTTACAATTACGGCCATAGCAGAATATATCATGTCTCATATTCCCAATAAATCGGATAGTTCATAATTTGGAAATCATGCCCGGCCTGAATATCTTTACCAGCAATAAACTTGAAATTCTGGCAGCACAACTGGCGCAGCAGCTAAAAACGGCAGTGTCGGAGGTACTGAAACCCGAAATTATTGTCATCCAGAGTTCCGGCATGGAACGCTGGATATTGCAGGAGCTTGCGAGCTACAACGGCATCTGCGCCAATATCCATTTTCCGTTCCCCAATACGTTTTTGGACCACATCGCGCAACAGGTTATGCCCGATGATGAACAACCATCACTCTTTGAGCCCGATATTTTAATGTTCAGGATCATGAAAGCACTTCCGGGATGTAAGATTATGCCCGGATTTGAGCGTCTTAACGCCTACCTGGCCGATGATACCAGGCGCCTCAAGGAATTGCAGATTTCAAGCAAACTGGCTGATCTTTATGACCAGTATCAGGTGTTTCGACCGGAAATGATCATTGGCTGGGAGCAGGGCAAAAATCCCGAGGACAACGAAGACCACTGGCAGGCAGAGCTCTGGCGACAGTTGCAAAATGGTCGGAACAATCAGCACCGTGCCAGCCAGCAGCGAAATTTGATAGAGCAGCTTCAAACCCATCCGGAGCGCTTTCCGGATCTGCCGCAACGCATTTTTATGTTCGGCATCTCCTACCTACCGCGTTTTCATCTGGAAACATTTGCAGCCTTGTCAGAGGTTGTTGAAACCAATGTCTATTTGCTGAATCCGTGTCAGGAATACTGGGGCGACATTGTTTCCCAAAAACAAATGCAGCGCATCCAGCGCTCATATTCGCATTCGGCTGAAATCATAACGGAACTGCACTTGGAAGAGGGCAATCGTCTGTTAGCCTCCATGGGTGCTCACGGTAAGGATTTTCATACCGTGATCAGCAGTTTTGATTTTCAGATTAACCAAAACTATCAGGATCCGGGATGCACGACACTCCTGAGCTGCATTCAATCGGATATACTAAATTTAAGAGATCGCCGGCCGGCGCCATCCAGCTCAGATGAGCAAGGTGAATCTTTGACAGCACCGAACCGCGCACCGGGAATCGCGATCGATCCATCAGATACATCGATACAGATCCACTGCTGCCACAGCCCGATGCGTGAAACGGAAGTATTGCATGATAACCTGCTGGCCATGTTTGAAGTCGACCCCCAACTGCGGCCAAAAGACATTGTGGTCATGACACCCGACATTGACACTTACGCCCCTTACATTCAGGCTGTTTTTGAGACCGTCATCGATGAACGCTTGTATATTCCGTTTAGTATAGCAGACCGAGGAGCCCGGGAGCAGAGTCGCCTAATCGACGGTTTTTCTTCATTTCTGGAGCTTAAAGGTACCCGCCTCAGCGTATCTCGTGTTCTGCGCTTACTAGAAGCACCGGGCGTTCGAGAAAAATTTGGGCTTAAGCGCAGGGATATCGAAATTGTTGAGCGTTGGATTCGCGATACGCGAATTCGCTGGGGAATTGATGCCAACCATCGCCGCAAGCTCGATCTACCGGCAGTTTCAGAAAACACCTGGTATGCGGGCATCCGGCAGCTGCTACTGGGATATGCCATGCCGGGCAATCACCAGCGAATGTTCGATGACATTTTGCCTTATGATGCCGTTGAAGGAAAAGACATTCATAGTTTGGGCAAATTTTTGGATTTTTGCGATGCTGTTTTTCGATATGCCCGGGGACTGACCGGCGCCAAACGCTTGCGCACCTGGAGCACCCTTTTAAAGCACGTTCTCGACGATTTTTTTCTGCCGGATGAAGAAAATCAACGTGAAATAAATAGTCTGCGAGTCATCCTGGATGAGCTGGGCCAGCGCCAGACGGATGCGGCCTTCGAAGAAAAACTGGAATTCGATCCCATTCGGTTTTATCTGGAGCGCCGGCTGGCCAAGTTGCAATTCTCTTCCGGCTTCATGACGGGCGGTGTAACTTTTTGTGCCATGCTTCCGATGCGCAGTATTCCTTTCAAGGTTGTCTGCCTGATCGGCATGAATTCAGATGCGTTTCCGCGTGATTCTCAGCCGCTATCGTTTGATCAGATCGCACAACACCCACGGGCCAGCGACCGCTCCCGTAGAAATGACGACAAATACCTGTTTTTGGAATCCATCGTCTCGGCCCGTAATACGCTTTATATCAGTTATGTGGGGCAAAGCATCCAGGACAACAGTCGCATGCCCCCATCACCGCTTGTGAGTGAACTACTGGACACGATCGAAAAGGGATTTGCGCTGCCCGGAAAAAATATTCGGGAACGTGTACTGCGTTTTCATCGCCTGCAAGCTTTTTCTTCTGAATACTTTACAAAAGAGGGCCTCCTTTTCAGCTATTCCTCAGAAAACTGCGATGCGGCGGCATTTATCGACAATAACAAAACTGCCTTGCCGCTTATCACGCGCGCAATTCCGCTGACGGCCCCTGAAAAAGCTGAATTGCGAAATCTGGATATTGAGTCCCTTTGCCGCTTTTTCAGCCATCCGACACGGTTTTTGCTCCAGCAGCGTCTGGGCATTTATCTGGAGCAGACCGCTGTTTTGACCGAAAAACGTGAAGATTTTGAATTAGATCCCTTAGATCAATTTCATGTCGGCCAGCGGCTTTTAAACGCCCGCATGGCCGGTCATGATTTGGACGCCTGCCGGGCGGCCCAGATGGCCAGAGGGCATTTCCCGCATGGAAACGTCGGCACCTTGATGTATAACAGAATGAGCAGCGCGGTGGAGCAGTTTGCCTGCCGGGTAGAAACCTTTCAAGAAAAGTGCATTGCAGGACCAGCGGAAGTGCACATCGAAATTGACGAATTTAACTTGCTGGTCAGAATGCCGAAAATCTATGAGAGCGGACTGGTTCAATACCGATATGCCAATCGACGCGCTCATGATTTGATGGGATTGTGGATCTACCATCTGGTTCTCAGCGACGGGGCGCAGACGGATTTGCCGGCAACGAGTATTATGCTATTCAAGGATGCAGCTTGGCAGTTTAGCCGGGTTGATCAACCGCGAAAAATACTGACGAAATTGCTCAACGTATTTAAGGAAGGCCTGGAAAAACCGCTGCGTTTTTTCCCGGCCACATCATTTGTGTACGTTTTTCAACAGCAAATCAACGACAGATCTGAAAAGGCAGCGATGGCCGCGGCCCGACGAAATTGGTTCAGCACAGATTATGCCAGAGGCGAATCAGATGATCCTTATATTGATATCTGTTTTAAAAATATCGATCCGCTAGACAACCATTTTGCAGATATTTCCAATGCGGTATTGGGGCCTTTGCTGGCAAATGGAGGTTTGGTGGAATTGGAATATTAATATGACAAGCGGTATAATTTTCATCCCAGATTAAACAACACGTTTCACATCGAGGAGAAAGCTATGGCAATGGTCGTTCAGCTACACGAAGGTGTGGCCATAAAAAAATTTAACCTGGACAAACCCACGCTGAGCCTGGGCCGCGACCCGCAAAGTGATATTTTCATCGACAACACGGTTGTCAGTTCAAAGCACGCCATTATAACAGTTGAATCGCATCCCGAATCCGGTGGTGGGCCGCAGTATTACATTGAAGACTTAAATAGCACCAATAGCACCTATGTTAATGGTGAGAAAATCACGCGCCACAAGCTGGCACACGATGACGTGATCCGGATTGGCTGGAACACTTTTAAGTTTATCGATGAAGCGCAGGCAGATCCAAATCAAACCGCAAAAATTAAAAAAAGCTGGATACCAGGCGTATACTATACTGAAGAAGAAAAATAATTTCTGGTGGCCATTTATTTTATTTCCTGACGATTGGGTACCAGAACAAATTCTAAATCCGAAAAGATATCAAATAAACCCATAGCATGAATAGAATATGGATATTTCTTTGCTCATCAAAGCCATTTTTGACCCACAGATCAATCGATCCGCCTTGATTCAAAAGATCATCAAACCGGGGGATGTTTTTGATATAAAAATCATTGAGGTCAAAGATGATCAGCGCGCTCTGGTTGATTTTGGCAAATTTCGTGCTCTTGCGAAAATCCAGTTTACAGTAAAAGCCGGCGCTAATTTTGTTGCCAAAGTAACAGACACCGCCGGACAGCTTCGGCTGCAGGTCATCGATCCGGACAGCAGAACGGTCGGCGGGGATAAGGCCGCATCCAATCGCATCGAAATTCTTTCTTTCGATTTATTCAACAAGATACAGACCGACATCAAACAGGCCACCCAGCACATTTTGCAATCCCCAGCTGGTACCGGTGCGCCTCCACCTCATATTAGCCAAGCCCTGGCAGCCTTGGATGCGCATTTTGCGTCGCTTGATTTAAACCAGGACCTGACAAAATGGCTACCGTTGATTAAATCTTATGTAGAGAACACCGGCTTTTTCTTTGAAAAAAAAATTGCAGACCTGATTCTTAAATTTGTCCAACGCCCGGATGCTGAAGGCCTTCAGGAACTGATCCGTGATCCCAAGATCCAAAGTGTCATGGGGCGGGATTTAAAGCCGATTCTTTTGATGCTCAAAGCATATCTGGACACACCGGGTATGGAGGCCCGGTTCCCTGATACGAAAGCGCTTGCTCAGTTTAAGGGGACCATCGACATATTGCTGTCTGACATCCACAACCAGCAATCTCGGGCGGTCCACAAACATGAATTGGCCGATCCCTACCAGGTTTTTTCATTCACGCTTCCGCTTAAAGAAAATGAGGAAAAAGCACGCCTGAAATTGTATTGCCCCAAAAAGAAATCAGGGAGCTCAAAAGCCGGTTTTAAGATTTCACTGCTGCTGGAGTTGAACCGAATCGGAGAGATCCGCACCGATTTTTTCCTGCTCGACAAGGATCTATCCATTACGTTTTTTGTGAAAGATGAGGCCAGCAAAACCCATTTCGAACACCACTATAAAGAAATCCGTGAATCCTTAAATTCTTCGTTTAACTATCTGGTTCTAAAAACAGTGGTTTCCGAGAAAAAAATCGAGGAATTTCATCACGCGGATTTGGACATCGATAGTGATCGGCAGGTCGACTTAAGGATTTAATAATGGAAAAAAAATCCAAGGCCGTAGCACTTATATACGATAAAGACCGAGACGCGGCTCCCAAAGTAGTGGCCAAGGGCAGGGGACGGGTGGCTAAAAAAATTATTGAAACGGCCAAGGCCCATCATGTGCCGCTGGTTGAAGATGAAAACCTGGTGCAGGTGCTGGAAGCCCTTGATTTGGAAACGCAAATCCCGCCAGAGCTATATCGTGCCGTGGCGGAGGTGCTGGCATTTGTCTATCGGCTCAATGCAAAAATGTAATCAATTCAGTTTGTCATAGGACGAATGGCATCATTTAGATAGCACTGGAGTGCTCCATCACTCCCCATATTTTTGAGTCTTAAAAACTGAAGAAGAGATATTGACTTGAAACCACTTGACCTAGCGAATACCCCCCTTGAAGGTATCAACCTCATTGAAGCCAGCGCCGGTACCGGCAAAACCTATACCATTGAGGGCCTGTTTTTGAGACTGATCTTAGAAAGACAGCTCCAGGTCGATCAAATTCTGGTTGTCACGTTTACTAAAGCGGCCACCGAGGAATTAAAGGATCGTATCCGCACCAAATTGCTGCAAGCAGAAAAAGCCTTCACGAATAATGAGAGTACCGACAGCCTGCTCAAAGTCTTGCTCAAGCGTATTCAAAACCCCAGGCCGGCCATCGCATTGCTCCACGATGCGCTGGTTAATTTCGACAGAGCGCCCATTTTCACCATTCATGGATTCTGCGCTAAAATTTTGTTTGAACATGCATTTGAAACCTCAAATTTATTCGACACCGAGCTTGTCTCCGATCCATCTGAATGGGAGCGAGAAGTTGCTGAGGATTTCTGGCGGCGTCATGTATACGATGCACCGCTGGAATGTATCAGTTACTTAATCCGAACCCTTAAGGGACCGTCATCCTTTCAACAGCTGCTCAGCAAAATAGGGGCAGCAGACATGAACATTGTACCACAGGTTGACAGACCGGATCTGAATTCACTTGCCGCGTTTCGCAGGGTCTATGATCGCATCCGGAAGCAATGGTTTCATGCACGACCGGCGGTGAAAGAAGCACTGCGCGATCCGTCTTTAAGCGGCACACAATATGGCAGTCTAAAAGCGCTTCAGAAATCCGAAAGCTTCACGAAGCGGGACCTGACCATTTTGTCCCTGGTTAAAGACATGGACCAATATGTCGCACCCAATAACACGGGGTTTCCGCTGTTCAAGAATTTTGAAAAATTTACCGCTCAAAAATTAAAAACTTCCGCTCGCAAGGGGCAAACGCCACCCAGCCATGACTTTTTTAATCTTTGCGACGACCTGTATGGTTGTGCCGCCGAATTAGAAGCCGAGTTGCAACAATATCTGGTTTACCTCAAATCTCGGCTCTTAGCGATAGGGCCGACAGAACTGAGGACTCAAAAGTCCCAGAAAAATATTCAATTTTTTGACGATTTACTGATTCTGGTCCAAAAAGCGCTGGTTTCAAAAAAAGGCAATCCACTGGCGAACGCCGTTCGCCAAAAATACCGAGCGGCGCTTGTCGATGAGTTCCAGGACACCGATAGTGTCCAGTATGAAATCTTTTCGCGGCTATTTTCGGATCCGAGCAGCCTGCTTTTTATGATCGGAGATCCCAAACAAGCCATTTACAGTTTCCGGGGGGCGGATATTTTTTCTTACCTGAAGGCAGCCCGAGATGCTCAAGCAAAATTTACCCTGACCGAAAACTGGCGATCTGAACCGCACCTGATCACAGCTGTCAATACGCTCTTTTCAAATTTGAAGCGACCGTTTTTGTTTGAAGACATTTCATTTGAGCCGACACGGGCAGGAAAAAATCATACTGGCCCATTCGAAAAGGGCATACCGCCAATGACAATATGGTACCTGGATTCAAGGCTTTATTCAGATAAGGAAAAGCCGGTCACCAAAACCACAGCCACACGCCTGCTGGCCGAGGCGGTCGCCGAAGAAATCGTGCGGATCGTTAACGCTAAAAGCGACTCGTGGCAACCGGGTGATATTGCAGTGCTGGTTCGAACAAACCGGCAGGCTCGACTTATTAAAACATGTTTGTCAGCTAAAGGCCTCCCATCGGTTTTGTACAGCACCGGCAATATATTTGATTCCCGTGAAGCCATGGAGATCGAGAAAATACTGTTGAGTATCTCGGCACCGAACAACCCGGGACTTCTCAAAGCGGCTCTGGCAATGGATATGATGGGCGCCCGGGGCGAAGACTTGCTGTCGACCGATCTAAACGTGGATCAGTGGGAAGATCAATTGATCCGGTTTCGTGAGTACACACAGCTGTGGCAGCGCAGGGGGTTTATGCACATGTATCGGACCTTTCTGAACCAAGAAGGCATCCGACAACGTCTATTGTCATATACGGATGGTGAGCGCCGTCTGACCAATGTGCTTCATCTTGCAGAGATTATCCATCAGGAAGCCACCCTGCGGAATTTGGGTATAAGCGGTGTCATAAAATGGCTGGCAGAGCAGCGCGATGCCAAATCACCACGTCTGGAAGAACATCAGCTTCGTTTGGAAAGCGATGCCCATGCCGTCAACATTGTCACCATTCACAAAAGTAAAGGACTTGAGTATCCAGTCGTGTTCTGCCCCTATGGTTGGGAAGGTTCCTTTGTAAAAGATCCTGATATCATTTTTCATAAACCCGATTCATCGGCTGACGACCAGCACCTGACAATGGACCTGGGCTCAGACGCCCATGATGCAAACCTGATATATGCCCAAAATGAGCTGCTGGCCGAAAACATCCGCCTGCTGTATGTAGCCCTAACCCGAGCCAAATCCAAGTGTTACCTGGCATGGGGACGTATCAATACGGCCGAATCTTCAGCACTGGCTTATCTGCTGCATACTCAAACCGGTCCCCAAGTTGACCGGCAGTCAGCTGATATGGTGGCCGAGGTCAAACGGCAAGTGAATGCCAAATCCGATGCGGACCGACTGGCGGATCTCTCCGTGCTGGCAAAAAGATCAAACGGCAGTATCGAGGTTGTTTCTTTACCCGAGCCATCGGATCGTCATTTTTTAGCCCAACCCGCTGTTACTGAAAAGCTCCATTGCCGACATTTTTCCGGTTCAATTGATGACCGCTTCAGGGTTTCCAGCTATTCTGCTTTGGTTTCACGGCAGACAGCTGACATTGATCTGCCCGATCGTGATGCCCTTGGCGAACTCGTCAGACATCTGGCCTATGCTAGCGACGATGTCAATCTCCAGGAATCCACAGCGTTTGACAATATTTTAGCATTTCCAAAAGGATCACAGGCCGGAAATTTTTTCCACAGCATCTTTGAGCACCTGGATTACACCGCCGATCCTTCAATCGTTGCGAACGAAACCATACAAAATGCCTTGCAAGCTTACGGCTTTGACAGCGCCTGGCATAATGTTGTTGCCAATACCATCACGAATGTGCTTCATGTTTCGTTGACCCCTGAACTGCCGGAGTTGACGCTATCTGCGATTGATTTCGATCAGCGCATCAATGAGATGGAATTTTACTTTCCGTTAAAAACAATTCAACCGTCAACGCTGCAGAATGTATTCAAACACCATGGACACGATCAGGACGGCACATCTTTTCCGGTCCAAATGGAAAAGCTGATCTTCAATCCGGTCGGCGGTTTTCTGAAAGGGTATATAGATCTGGTATTCCAGTATCAGGGTCGGATTTTTTTAGTGGACTGGAAATCCAATTACCTGGGGCCCACCATTGACAGTTACCGGCGCGATGAGCTGGGTGACATAATGAGCGCTCATTTTTATATCTTGCAGTACCATCTTTACGTGCTGGCGCTCTGCCAGTATCTGCGCCTGAAAAATTCTGCCTTTCGCTATGAAGATGGTTTTGGCGGTGCTTCGTATATATTTATCCGGGGAATCGATCGGCGCCGCAGCCCGGAATTCGGTATTTATTTTGATCGGCCCAAAAAGACGCTTATAAACGCTTTAGGAAAATCCCTCATCCCGGATTTTGAAGAATTTTCATGATTATCAGAACAAAATGTTAACAAGCACGAAAACACGAAAACAGGGAAGCACGAAAACTTTATTCTTCTTTTTTCGTGTTTTTAATTTTTCCGTGATTTCGTGGTGAATATTTCAGCTCAGTTTCAATGAGCTCAGATTCTATCGAAAAGCTAAGAGCAACGATGATGAATAAAAGCATTATTAAAGATCTTCAAATACAGGGCCTGCTGTCAGCGATCGATGTATATTTTGCCAGGTTTATCAGTGAATACGCAATCGATGGTGGTGATGCGGATCTGTTTTTAGCCGCCGCTCTGGTGAGTCGCGCCACCGGCCAGGGCGATATTTGCCTGGATCTAACAACGGTTGCCGGAAACGAATTGTCAGACCGTCAGGATAATCGCTCAGCAGTTGTATGTCCGCCGCTGGAGGATTGGCTTTCAACATTGAAGGCCAGTCCGGCAGTAGGCAAACCCGGCGACATCCGTCCGTTGATCTTGGATGCCCGCCATCGTCTCTATCTTTACCGTTACTGGGAATACGAACAGGCCATTGTACATTCAATTAAAAGCAGAATTGAACGGCCGATACCCACTCTGGATTTTGAGCATCTCAAGCGTATCCTAGATCGATTATTTCCGAAAACCCAACTGTCGCAGGTGGACTGGCAAAAAATAGCGGCAACCGTTGCCTGTTTAAAGCATTTTTGCGTAATCACCGGCGGGCCCGGGACCGGTAAAACCTTTACCGTCACCAAAGTACTGGCATTGCTGCTTGAATTATTGGCCGATCAGCGGCTTCAGATTTATCTGGCTGCCCCTACGGGAAAAGCCGCAGCCCGATTGCAGCAGGCCCTGGAACAGGCACGGGATAACATCAATTTCGATAAGCGTGTCGAGCATACATTTCCGGCCGAAGTATTCACCATTCACCGGATGCTCAAACCCATTAAAGGATCACCCTATTTTCGATATAATTCAGAAAACCCACTAATTGCCGACGTGGTTGTTGTGGATGAAGCGTCTATGGTTGATCTGGCCTTGATGGCCAAATTGCTGGATGCCGTACCCCAAAAAGCGCGCTTGATTTTTATCGGTGATAAAGATCAACTGGCTTCAGTCGAAGCCGGATCGGTTCTGGGAGATATCTGCGATCGGGATGTCATACACGGTTTTTCGGGTTCGTTTAAGAGGCTGATTGGGGAAATAACCGGCGAAAACATTGATGCCATCGTGCCAACAGCTGACGGGGATATCGGTCTGCAAGATTCAATAGTGGTATTGCACAAAAGCTATCGTTTTGCGCCTGAAAGCGGTATCGGTGCCTTGAGCCGGGTGGTGAATCGCGGCGATGCGGATGCAGCCCTTGACATCCTTGCGGATACAGCTGAAAAATCCATTGCCTGGCAACCTCTTAAATCAGATACCCGCATAATGGAGGCGCTTTCTGAGCAAATCGTCATCGCTTATCAGCCCTATCTGGAGGCTAGGGATCCGGCTGAGGCGCTGCATCTTTTGGAACGCTTCAAAATTTTATGTGCGCTTAATATCGGGCCGCTGGGCGTTCAGGCTGTCAACCGGTTGGCACAGCAGGTTTTAAGCCGCCATAATTTGATTCGACCGGATACCGTTGCTGAAAACCCCTGGTATGCCGGTCGACCCGTATTGATTACCCGCAACCATTATCCGCTGGGGCTGTTCAACGGCGACATCGGTATCACGCTTGCGCCTGCCGGGGCTAAAGGCAGGGAATTAGTCGTCTATTTTCGCGCAAGTGACGGCGGTGTTCGCCGATTCCTGCCGCAGCAATTGCCGGAACATGAAACCGTCTATGCCATGACGGTTCACAAAAGCCAGGGATCTGAATTTGACAATGTGCTGTTGATCCTGCCGAACCAAAATGTTTCCATTTTGACCCGTGAACTGATGTACACTGCGCTGACCCGGGCCCGCCAAAAAATCACCATCTGGGGAACACCGGAGATTTTGCGTGGCGCTTTAACCAGAAAAATCCAACGTACCTCGGGTTTGCGGGATGCGCTCTGGAATTTCAGGAAACAGCAGTCAGAGGACGGATGACAGCGGTCAGATAAAAAAAAGAGAATAGGGGACTGGTTAACGAAATCAGAAGACCCGTCTTCGCTCTGGCGAGCTACGCCATGGCAAGCAGGGGACAGATTTCAGAGGACAGTGGTCAGATGACTGAACACCGAGAACAGAAGAAAAGATGATGAAGGCCGATGTCTGACCTCCGAATCTGTTTTGGTTGAACCAAAAGAATTACAAGTACCAGAATCGATACTTCTTGGAGAATACAATTGCATATTATGATATCTGCAATTTTACTATAGTTTAAATATTCTCAATAAATCTGTAATTCGATAACTTTTGTGATACTTCCAATTTG
>JASFIV010000074.1:0-17075 GCA_050122475.1 Desulfobacterales bacterium
TAGTAATTTAACGAGGTGTTAATTGAGTTCTAATAACGAATAACAAATAACAAATAACTTTCTTCCGAAATCTACCATGACCCACGAAGCATCTCAAACCGTAATTTCAGCCAAAGGGCTTTCCCGCATCTACAAACTGGGTGACAGCGAGGTCGTTGGCGTCAACCAAGTGGACCTCAACATTGCTGCCGGCGAACTGGTTGTGCTCAAAGGCAACAGCGGCTCCGGCAAAAGTACCTTGCTTTCTTTGTTGGCAGGTCTGGATCGGCCCACCGGGGGTGAATTGATTGTCGCTCAGCATGATTTGAATAAAACATCGGACAGTCACTTGACCCACTTCCGCCGGCAGGTTGTCGGTATTGTTTTTCAATCCTTTAATTTGTTGCCCACGCTGAATGTCCTCGAAAATATCTGCCTGCCGGCGCTCCTGGCCGGCAAATCAATAGCCGAAAGTCGGCCCAAGGCCATGGAGCTGCTGCAATGGCTGGGTCTTGAAAATCGCTTAAATCACCTTCCAGCCCAGCTTTCCGGCGGGGAGATGCAACGCACCGCCATTGCCAGATCCCTCATTAATGATCCTGCCATCATCCTGGCCGATGAGCCCACTGGAAATCTTGACAGTTGTAACGGACAAATTGTTATTGATCTGCTGGCCGAGCTGAACCGAAAATGGCAACGGACCGTTTTGATTGCAACCCACAGCACACTTGCTGATGAAAAAGCTTCGGTCAGGATTGGTTTAAAAGACGGTATGATTACGGACCCTCCATGAGAAATTTGCTGTTCTTTTTCCGTCTCTTTATCTGGTTTAGCCTGCGAAATATGCGCAACCATATGGGACGGGCGGCAACCGTCCTTCTTGGGATCGCGTTGGGTGCGGCTGTTTTTACCAGCGTGCGCCTGTCGGTTAACGCCTCTCTGGATTCCTTTACCAAAAGCATGGACCTGATTGCCGGGCGGGCGGATCACGTGCTCGCCCGGCCCGGCGGCTACGTGCCTGAAAACTTAATGGCGAAGCTTTCAAAACATCCGATGATCCGGAGTGCCTCTCCGGTGCTGTCAACCTATACGCGCGTTTCGCAAGAAGGCGCGGAGCCGTTCCTGCTGATTGGATTTGATCCGATTTTGGATCGGCCCATGCGCGACTGGCGAATTGATAACCAAAACGATGAACCGGTAACTGCCTGGTTGAATCTACTAAGAGAGCCTTACACTCTTATATTGGGCAAACCGCTGGCGCGCCAGCTAAAGTGTGCACCCGGCGATAATCTCTATTTGGAGCATGCACGCCGAAAAGCGCGCTTTAGGATTTTAGGGCTGCTGCAACCCAGTGGACTGTCATTGGCTGAGGGCGGCCGCATTGCCTTAACCGACATCGCCACCTTCCAGGAATTTACCGGGCTGTTGGGCAATGTCGATCGAATCGACCTGCAGCTGGAACCGTTTGTCACTGAAATGGATCTGGTTGAAATCCAACGCCTGCTGCCTGACAGTATTCAGTTGAATGCGCCAACTGCCATGCGCGAAAGCGGGCAGGCGATGATCCGGGCCTATCAGCTCAATCTTTCCATCTTGAGTTTTGCGTCTTTGTTTGTGGGGATGTTTCTGGTCTACAGTCTTGTTGCCCTGAATGCGGCTTCCCGTCGCCATGAACTGGCTATTTTAAGGGCTACCGGTGCATCTGGCTACCACGTTTTTTTTATTTTTTTGGCCGAGGGAGCATTTTTGGGAATTGTGGGCTGGCTGGCGGCCATTCCTTTAGGCAATTTTCTAACTAAATATCTGCTGCACGGCGTCAGCCAAACCATCTCCACTCTTTTCGTGCGCGTGCAAGTCGATACCCTTTCGCTGAGCGCAGCTGAAGTGATGTTCAGTTTTATGGTTACCGTCGGCATCTCCATATTGGCGGCCTATCAGCCCGCGCGGGAGGCTAAGCAGGTGCCTCCCAAAGAAGCCCTGGAGATTTCGCAACTGGGGGTGCAGTCACGATCATCTCCACGGCAGCTTGCCCTCGGGGGGGTTATTTGTATTTTACTGATGTTGCCTTTGTCACGGCTGCCCGCAATTCTGGCTATGCCGCTTCCAGGCTATCTTGCTATTTTTCTGCTATTTGTCGGTTTTGCGCTCCTGGCGCCTTGGACGTTACAGAAAATCAGCCACAGCTTTTCATCTGTGCTGCTCAAGCGAATTGGCATGCCGGCCTATCTGGCCAGCCGCTACGTCCGCGACAGCGGGACCCGCACGGCGGTTTCCGTGGGCGCCCTGATCACAGCAGTGGCCTTATTTGCGGCACTGGTTATCATGATTCACAGCTTTCGCCAGACAGTCGAATACTGGACCTATGAGACCATCAAAGGGGATTTATTTTTAACTTCCAAAATGGGGGAAATAAATCGATTTCGTTTCCCCATCCCACAGCAGGTTGTTGATGATCTGCAGGATTATACATCCGAAGTCGACATCTTACCCAATCGACGCTTTTTCTTAAACTTTGGAAAATTCCCTTATGAGTTTGAGCTGCTGGATATGCAGGGATTTATGCGATATGCGTCTTTTTTCTGGTTGAAAGGAGACCCGGATACCATTCGCCCGATGCTCAAGCGCGGTGAGGGCGTTGTCGTTTCAGAGGTGTTCTCAAATCGCACCGGATTGACCGTCGGCGATGTCTTCAAGGCTCAGATCGAAGAATCGCTTCTGGAACTGCCCATCTTGGGCATTGTGCGTGATTATCGCACACATGGTGGTGTGGTTTTCTACTCCATGGCCCATTTTATGGAGCAGTATCATCAAACGCACTGGGGCGGAGTACGCTTTTTTTTCAAAGACCGGAACCAGGATTTAGATCTGGCGGTTGCCAGACTGCGCAACGACATTATTGACCGGATGGGGGACAAGGTCGATATGTACAGCGGCAAGGGGCTGCGTGGCGCCGTCTTGCGAATTTTTGATGAAACCTTTGCGGTAACAACGGTACTGCTGCTAATTGCTTTGCTGATTGCTGGCCTGGGCATTGCCACCACCTTAACAGTTTTGGTGCTGCAACGATCCCGGCAGCTCAATACCCTGTTTGCCGTTGGCGCCAGTTTTCAGCAGATTCGAACCATGATATTCTGGGAAGCGGCCTTTTTAGTTGTCATCGGGGAGTTGGCCGGGGTTATCTGCGGATTTATTTTATCTTATCTGCTGATATATGTCGTCAATCGGCAGTCATTTGGCTGGACGTTTATCTATGCGGTTGATTGGGACGCGTTGCTCTTGTCCATTCCGCTGATTATCATGACCGCCCTGGCAGCGGCCCTTCCGGCAGTCAAAATGGTTTTTCGCCGGCCGCCGGCAACGCTTCTGCGTGAACGATGATGTGTTCACCGCAGAGACGCAGAGTTCGCAGAGATTTTATAACTTTTTGCTTTCCGTTGAGAGGACGGAAAGCAAAAAACAATCTGTCTTCGGCAAGCACTATGGAGCCAGATGATTTGTTATTTAGCTCCCGATAGGCGAATTATTTTTTTGCAGCGCAGCTGCTGAGTGGTTTTCTTTTGCCGTCCTCTCAACGGCAAAAGAAAAAATAACTGTCTCTGCGTTCTCTGCGTCTCGAGCCCAGCGGGCGGTGAATATATAATCAAAATAATAACTATAAAAATGAAACGAATAGCTAAAAAAGTTGCTCTATCATTTTCGTGCCTTATTCTGATGACAGCCTTAGCGGATCATCAAGTGATGGCTGAAGAACAGGAAGGTTATTTAGCGGTGACCGGGCCCTGCCATCAAACATTTCCGCAAGACCACGGTCCACACCCGGGGTTCCGCACCGAGTGGTGGTATTATACTGGCAATCTGGCAGCCGAGTCAGGCGAGCGCTATGGTTTCCAGTTAACGTTTTTTCGCAGCCAGATAAGTCCCACCGACGCCGCTCAGAATTGGCCCCGACCGTCGTCTGCCTGGCGAACCCAGCAGATTTATGTGGGGCACGCTGCCGTTTCAGATCTGAATGAGAAAAGACACCAGCACGCCGAGTTGATGGGCAGAGAGGCGCTGGGGATTGCCGGTATTTCTCAGGAGGGATCGCAAACCACGGTGTTTATTAAAAATTGGTCAGCCACAATTGGCCCAAACAGCCATATGCTAAAAGCGCGCACGGCTGATTTTGCATTCGACCTCAAATTGCAGCCGGTCAAGCCGCCCGTTTTGCACGGGCAGGCAGGGTACAGCCGCAAAGGATCGACTGCCGAAAGGGCAAGTTGTTACTACTCTTTGACACGCCTCATATCCAAAGGTTTGCTGCAAATTGACGGCCAGAAAGTTGAAGTTGAAGGTCTGAGCTGGATGGATCATGAATACAGTACGGCGTCTCTGGAAGAGGGCATTGTCGGCTGGGACTGGTTCAGCCTGCAACTGTCCGATCAAACCGAGCTCATGCTGTATCTGATCAGAGAAGAGAATGGTAAGATTAACGCGGCATCCAGCGGAACCTTTATTGATCCATCGGGTAAACCGCAACATTTAACCCGAGAAGATCTCAACGTCACCACCCTAAGGCATTGGAAAAGTCCCCGATCTGAAGCCGTTTATCCGGTGGCGTGGCACCTGAAAATTGATCCGCTGGAGATTGAACTCTCGATAGTGGCCAATCTAAGCGATCAGGAAATGGTGACGACATCAACTACAGGGGTTACTTACTGGGAAGGCAGCATATCGGCAATCGGTTCGGTTGCCGAAAGATCCGTCAGGGCTGAGGGATATATGGAATTAACCGGATATACTGAATCTACAGGTGCTCCGCTATAATGGAAGAAGAGCGATTCTGCTTCTTATTCTCGTGTGCGGGATAGTATTTCGGTAACCATGTGCTGATACAATTTCGGCTGTTTGCTTCTGTCTATGTCACGTAGCCTGTCAAGTTGGCGGTTTAAGATTAAAAAAGATCTGGTGATATGTTGATAGTCGGAGAAAAAATGGCGCATGTCGTCAACCAGCCCCCAATCGATAACGAGTTTTTCGGGAAACCAGTCTGACGATTTGGCCTCTTTTTGCCGTAAAAAGTTAAGATAGCCGCCCATAAATTTACGATAAGCGGCCCATACCGCCTGACTGAGTTCAGCCGGAAAGTCCGTTGGATCCTCCCATTTTTCAGCTATGAGGTCTTCACACAGGCGATCGATTCGCGTATCAGGTTGCGACTTTGCCACAGTCTTTACCCTCCAGTCACCCTCAATCTTTTCGAAGGGCGTTAATAATCAGTTCATAAATTTTTTGCAGCTCTTCACCCTTGGATAAAGATTTCCGGCGTTGCCAGATATTGGCAACAGCGTCATCGGGTATATTCAGCTGCTGACACAGCAGTCGGGCTTGGTGCCAGGTCGGCAGCCATACCAGCTTTTTAACAATAGCTTCTAAGCTGCCGAAGATGTCCACAAACCGCGGAAGACTCAGTATAAAATAAATACGATGCGGGAAAGGAGAATCAACTTCGATGGTCTTGTCCGGGTCCCACACAAAACACCCTACGTGCGGATGCCAACTGATTCCCAGCCTTTTGATCTCTTGTGCCAATTGACAAATATGGGAGTCAAATACCATGGGCGCAAGGTCTTTTTGCGGATTAAACGGTATTGGTTTCATTGGTACGATTCTCACCTTGGCTTTGGATTAATTGGATAAACCATTTATTTCGAGCGGCAATCGCTTTTTGAAACGCGCCAGGTAATCTTCAACCATGTGCCGAACCTGATCGCTTTTTGCATGACGAATCAACGGAAACAGGCGCTTGCAATCACCCAAAGTCAATCGCTTAACAATTTGAATACAAGCGAGCTCGTTGCGAATGTGCGGAAATGTTTCCAAATCAGCCGTCAACTCCTCTTTTTCAACCAGTTTTGAATAAATCAGCGAGCGGGCTGCCAGCAATGCATCATCTTGAGTGTTCTTGCTATTGGCATACAGGATGTAGCGCAGCGTTAACTGATCTCCTGGTCCAAACAAGTGACCGCGCTCGCCGATGGTTTGCATCGCTTTGTGGGCGATAAATACGGGTTTGATATTAACCTGTTTGGGCAGCCTTTCTTTGAGATGTAGATATAGCCCGTAATGGATTGAGCCGGCTTCGATAAATGCAGACTCATACTGGGGGATGGCATCGGCCAGGGCCCGCGTGCGCAGTGCGTCACGCAAGCGGAAGCGGGCCGCATCGGCACGTGCAAAGCGCATAGTTGACTCAATAGTCTCTTCGAAGGTACCATCCATGACAATTTGGTAATAGTCCAATAGGGCCTTGGTGGCATCCCGTTCGGCAGTATAGACCTGTTCCTCAGGCGAATCCACTGTTAATTCTTCAGGACAATGACCTTTTGCAAAAAACTCATGAACAGATAGTAGGTGTTGTAAGAACGGCTCGACCTGTAATATTTTTTTCCCTTGCGCATGCAATTTACGCAATAGCCGGCACATTTGGCGGCTGAATACCGGATATTCGACTTCGACCGGCAATAAATATTCTTCAATGGATAGCTCACCCGCCAGCATCTGCTGAAATCCGGATTGGGGTGGCTCTTCCAGGAAGATCACTTCGTGACCCTGAATCAAAACATCTGTTGTGTCAATAATTTCCGGACGATGAATTGAAAATCCGATGGTGACCCTTTTCATTGGTACTCAATATCTCCCCACAAGTCGTTCATTATAACGATCGAAGCTTAAACACTTTACAATGCATAGCATTGCCTTATCGTATACTAAATTATGGGTAGTAAATTTAATTTTGCAAACGGTTTTAAAAAATATGAAAAGATTATCTCAATATACGAAAGTGCTGATGTTTGTTGCTATCATTTCTTCAGCCCTACTGATTCATGATCGCAAGGATGCGTTACCAATGGATTTAACGCAATTTCAGTGGAAGAATCGACTCCTATTTTTGTTTGCGCCAGATGCGAGCAATCCTCTTTTTAATAGATTGCAGAGCGAAATCACAAAACAATCTTATGAAGTTGAAGATCGCGATCTGGTGATTTTTGAAATTCTTGAGCAGGGTCCGTCTCGAATGAACACGACGCCGCTAGACCGGCAGACGGCGAATTCGATTCGTTATCATTTTGACGTACCGCAACGTTTATTCACCCTCATTCTGGTGGGCAAGGATGGTGGTGTGAAGCTTAAGCGTAACGATCAGGTTAACTTAACAGACGTTTTTGGCCTGATTGATTCGATGCCCATGCGCCAAAATGAAATGCAACAGAAAACTAAATAGTTCATTATATTTGAAATTAACTCGCGCTGTGATCAGTGGATCACCTGAGGCGATCATACTTCAAGTGTAACACAATTCTGAGGAGGAAGCCGCATGGACACGAAAAATTATCTAATCGTTGGTGGGAGCTCCGGTATCGGTCTCGAGATAGCCAAAGCGCTACATGAAAAAAACAACAGCGTTTATGTGGCATCGCGATCGAATGATGCCTTAGCCGACCTGGATGGCGTGCATTATCTGAGGCTCGATGTGCAGGCGGAATCTCTCGATTTTGAAGGATTGCCGGACGTGTTGGATGGCATCGTTTATTGCCCGGGGACCATCCGGCTGAAGCCCTTCCATCGTCTGACTATGGATGACTTTTTGGAAGATTGGCAGGTTAATTTTTTAGGCGCCGTTAAGACGATTCAAGCGTGCCTGCCGCGTTTAAAAAAGTCGACCACCGGTGCTGCCATTGTGCTGTTCAGTACGGTGGCAGTCAAAACCGGAATGCCTTTTCATGCCTCCGTCGCCGGCGCTAAAGCGGCCGTCGAGGGTTTGACCCGCTCATTGGCGGCTGAATTTGCACCCCGTATTCGGGTAAATGCCGTTGCGCCTTCATTAACCGACACGCCTCTGGCACAGGGGTTGTTGTCCAGTGAAGAAAAACGCAAAGCCTCGGCAGAGCGGCATCCCTCAAAGCGGATCGGAACACCCCAAGAGATGGCGCAAATCGCCGTGCATTTATTGTCGGATGCCAGTGCCTGGATGACCGGTCAGATCATCCATGTTGACGGGGGTATGAGCGCTCTTCGAACCTTCAGATAAACAGGAATATAAAGTGCAAAACGTCTTGGTCACCGGGACCACCGGCTTTATCGGCATCGAGGTCTCGCAGCAGCTCGCACGACAAGGGTTGCGCCCCAGACTGATGGTTCGGCGCCCTGAGCGCGGGCGGATACTGAAAAATATAGAGGCTGAAATCATACAGGCCAATTTGCACCGCCTCGAAAGCCTGGACCGTGTTCTAAACGGGATAGACACCGTTATCCATCTGGGGGCCCGCGCTACATTTGAGCCCTATGCGCGTGTGCACCCATCCATTGTCAACGGCTCCCTTAATCTCATGCAGGCCGCCATCAAAGCGGGTGTCAAAACATTTGTGTTTGCCAGCACGCTGCTGGTCTACGGGGATAGCGACGAGCCAATTGATCAAAGCACCCAACCGTCTCCAATGTCTGGATACGGGCGAGCCAAGCTCGAGGCCGAACATCGTCTCGCGGAAATGGCTGCTGACGCCGGCATACGCTTTATATCCTTGCGCCTGGCGCATGTTTACGGAGCCCACAGCCTGTTGTTTGATCGCATTCGGCACGGTCAGATCTTCTTTCCGGGCAAGGGGGACAACGCATTTGCGCATATCCACATTTATGATGCGGCGCGTTCCTTTATCCAGGCTGCTCAAAACGACCAGTCGGGCACCTGGGTTGTGGCCGATGACCACTCCTGCACCTGGAATTATTTTTTTAAAACGCTGCAAACCTATCATCCACGATTGCGCGTGATGCATGTCCCACGAATGATTTCCCATGTGGGCGCAACTGTTTTATCTGTTTTCTTCAAATTAACCGCCCAAGCCAATCCATATCCCTGCGGCGCCATTTCATGCTGGAATCTCCGTTTACCGGTCATTCCGGGAACCCTGCGCCAAGCAATCGGTGTCAATCCGAAGTTTCCAACCATCCACGAAGGTATCCCCGCTGTGTTGGACGACGCCATTTCTTTCTACTGGTTGCCTTCTAATCTCGATCAATACTAAACCGTATTGGGATAGAGCAGTATAATCGATCGTTAATACAGAATACTATTGAATTTGTTGTGCGAATCCTTTAAGTATGAACAAAGACCCTCCTAACCAACCCTGCATCCGAAAATTTACATTGCTTTTAGATTATTAACGTCAACAGAGTCTGGCTTATGATAGAAGGCAAGCATACCCCCAAAAAATCATCTGCCCTGTTGTCCTTCTGGCGTTGGTTCGACACAGAGGCATCTGTTGAGTATGTCGCCGAGGCGGACGCTAAGCAAGTGGATTGGTTGCGCATCATTCCATTTCTCATCATGCACCTGATGTGTTTGGGCGTTATCTGGGTGGGCTGGAGCTGGTTTGCGGTTTTGACGGCAGCGGTCCTTTATTTAATCCGCATGTTTGCCATCACCGGATTCTACCATCGTTATTTCTCACATAATGCTTTTAAAACCAACCGATTCTGGCAATTTATGTTTGCTGTTCTCGGCAATTCCTCGGTTCAGCGCGGTCCGTTGTGGTGGGCGGCGCATCATCGCCATCATCACCGCTATGCAGACACGAATAAAGATATCCATTCACCGAGCCAGCACGGCTTTATGTGGAGCCACATGGGGTGGTTGACATCACCCGCGAATTTTCCGACCAAAATGCAATATGTAAAAGATTGGGCCAAGTTCCCGGAGCTGCGCTGGATCAATCGATTTGATATTGTCATCCCGGTTCTTTTGGCTGTTGCCTTATTTTTCGGCGGCATATTGCTGGAGACCTATGCGCCCCAACTGGAAACCAACGGCCCTCAGTTGCTGATCTGGGGTTTCTTTATTTCTACAGTGGTGCTTTTTCATGGCACGGTGACGATTAATTCCTTAGATCACATGTTCGGCAGCCGCCGCTATAATACCCCGGATACCAGTCGCAACAATGCCATTTTAGCGCTGATTACACTGGGTGAAGGGTGGCACAACAATCACCATCATTACGCTATTACCGCGCGCCAGGGATTTTTTTGGTGGGAAATTGATATGACGTATTACCTACTTAAGGTTTTTTCCTGGTTGGGCATCGTCTGGGACCTACGGGGCATACCACAAGGCTTGCGAGACCAATACAAGATAGTTGCTGAAACGACCTAAATGATATTCATCACGAATTTTTAAGGAGAAACCAAAATGCGAATCGCTGTCATCGGAACCGGTATTGCAGGTATGGTGGCCGCCTATCTGCTCAGTGATGAGCACGAACTGGTCGTATTTGAAGCCGAGGGTTATATCGGTGGTCACACGCACACCATTGATGTAAGTATGAATGGCCAGACCTATGCGGTGGACACCGGATTCATTGTATTCAACGAGAAAACCTACCCCAATTTTGTGCGTTTGATGAAACGCTTGGGCATTGCCTGGCAACTTTCCAATATGAGCTTCAGTGTGCAGTGTAAAAGGACCGGATTGGAATTTAGCCCCAGTTCCTTAAATTCGCTTTTTATCCAGCGCCAGAATTTGCTGCGCCCATCTTTTTATCGCATGATATTTGATATTTTTAAATTTCGACGCGAATCCGAAAAGCTCCTTAAAAGCGATGACTATAGCCTGACGCTTGAAAATTTTTTAACCGCTAAAAAATTTTCGCAACTATTTGTTGAGCATTTTATCATGCCGATGGGCGAGGCCATCTGGTCGGCTGACCCGGTTAAATTCAACGAGTTTCCGGCGCTTTATTTTGCCCAGTTTTTCAAAAACCACGGATTTTTAAACGTGCGCAACCAACCGCAATGGCTGGTGATCAAAGGGGGTTCGAAACAATACGTAAAGCCCTTGACCCGGTCTTTTGCAGACCACATCCGTCTAAATTGCCCGGTCAAAGCCATTCGGCGCCATTCGGATTATGTCAGCGTGCAAGCTGCAAACGCTGAGCCCGAGCGCTTCGATCAGGTGGTCGTTGCCACTCACAGTGATCAGGCCCTGGCTATGCTTCAAGATCCCTCAGACAATGAAAAGGAAATCCTGGGAGCCATTCCGTATCAGGACAATCATGCGGTTTTGCATTCTGACGAATCGATTCTACCCAGCAAAAAAGCGGCCTGGGCCAGCTGGAATTACCACATACCCAAGACAGAACAAGGTCGGGTGGCCCTCACTTATGATATGAATATCTTGCAAAGCTTGGGGGCGCCGGTCGAATATTGTGTTAGCCTTAATTTGCCGAACAACGTTGATCCGGCCAAAAAAATAAAAGAAATGCATTACCATCATCCGGTATACAATCCCAAAAGCCTGGCCGCCGGAAACCGCCACCAAGAGATTAACGGCGTTAAGCGAACGTATTTCTGCGGCGCTTATTGGGGGTATGGATTTCATGAAGACGGGGTCAATAGCGCCCTGGTGGTTGGAAAGCATTTCGGTAAATCTCTCTAACATCAGTTTCTAAATGAATGTGAAGCCGATCCTGCTCGGGCAGCTCGGAATCCTGCTTGTCCGGTAAAAAATTTCGTAAATCTGATGAAGAAATTCATTTTGTGCTTAACTTTGATACTTTTGGCCGCAAAGTTTGAGTGGTTGCAAGGATGACGCATGCAGAGTTGCATCTATGAGGGCACTATTCGGCATCGCCGTTTCAGGCCGGTGACGAATACATTCCAATATCGCCTGTTCTTCATGTATTTAGACCTGGCAGAATTGCCGCGTGTGTTTGACGCCCATCCGCTCTGGTCTTCTCGGCGGCCGAACATCGCCTATTTTCGGCGTATAGATCATTTCGGCGATGCTCAAAAGCCGATCGATAGAGCGGTACGAGATCTGGTTGCCGAAAAAACCGGGCGTCCACCCGAGGGGCCGATTCGGATGCTGACCCATTTGCGCTATTTTGGTTATTGCTTTAACCCGGCCACTTTCTACTATTGTTATGATCGGACCAAATCAAGTGTTGAGACCATTATTGTTGAAATACACAACACCCCCTGGGGAGAAGTTCATTGTTATGTTCTGAACCGGGAATTCGACGAGCATCCGGTCAAAAACTGGCGGCGGCATCGTTTCGCAAAGGATTTTCATGTGTCGCCGTTTATCGATATGAATATCGACTATGATTGGCGCTTTCGTGAACCCGACGAATCTATCCGCGTCCATATGATCGATTTTGAAAATGGACAAAAGCTCTTTGATGCCAGCCTGGCTTTGAAGCGCCGCGAGATCAGTTCCCGGGCACTGACCGATGTGCTGATTAAATATCCGCTGATGACGGCCAAGGTCACCGCCATGATCTACTGGCAGGCACTACGATTATTGCGTAAAAAAACGCCTATGTTTGTTCATCCTAAAAAGCGCAAGGTTGCAGGAGGAAGATAGCAACAATGACGACTTCAATTATGCCTTCAGATGAACCGGCTCTGGAAAACATCCAGGCCCGTCCAACCGACGGGCTGGCCCGCAAACTTCTTTTTAGAATTCTGCGCAAGCTAAAACGGGGTCGAATCACGCTCATCGAGGGTACGCAGCGTTACACTTTTGGTCAATCGAGTGTTGCGCATCCCCTTGAGGCCGCAATCACCGTTTACCACCCCCGATTTTACAGTAAAGCTGTTCTGGGGGGTAGCATCGGCACAGCGGAAGCTTACATGAACGGTTTGTGGTCGGCAGACGATCTGACCACCGCACTGCGTATCATGGCGCTGAATCGCGAGAGTTTCGAGCGCCTGGATAAGGGCTGGTCCAAGGTATCGGTCCCGTTTCATCGATTTTGGCATTTTCTGCGAAAAAATACCCGTAGCGGTAGCCGCAAAAATATCGTGGCCCATTATGATCTGGGCAATGAATTTTACAAATTGTTCTTGGACGAGACCCTGACCTATTCTTGCGGTATTTTCGAAAGCGAAAACAGCAGCATGCGAGACGCCTCACTTACCAAATATGACCGCATCGGCCGAAAACTTGAACTGGGCCCTGATGATGATGTCATTGAGATCGGCTCCGGCTGGGGCGGTTTTGCCATCTATGCGGTTCAGAATTTCGGTTGCCGCGTTACCACTACCACGATTTCCGACCAGCAATTCGAACTGGCCCAACAGCGCATTGCCGATTCCGGCGTGGCCGATCGCATCGAGTTGGTGAAAAAGGACTATCGGGATCTGAAGGGTAAATACAGTAAACTAGTATCAATTGAGATGATCGAAGCCGTCGGACACCATTATCTGGATGCCTATTTCAAGTCCTGCAGCCGGCTGCTCAAACCGGAGGGCATAATGCTTTTGCAGGCTATTACAATTGCCGATCAGGTGTATGAGCGCCACAGGCATTCGGTCGATTTCATCAAGCGTTATATCTTCCCGGGCAGCTGTATCCCTTCGATCGCTGCGATGACGTCTTCGATCGCCAGGGTGACAGACCTGCGGCTTTTTCATCTGGAAGACATTACTCCACATTATGCCAGAACCCTGGCCTGCTGGCGAAAACAATTTTTTAACAACATCGATGATGTCAAGGGATTGAACTATTCAGAGGCGTTTATTCGTATGTGGGAATTTTATCTAAGTTACTGCGAAGCCGGTTTTGCCGAGCGTTACATTGGTGATGTTCAGATGCTGTTGACCAAGCCCATGTGCCGGCGTGATTCGCTGATCCCGGCGATAGCCGTAAATTAATTTTTTGGAAAGGAGAAGCAACCGATGACCGTTTGGGTGCCGATACTGCTGCTGTTGATTCTGGTGGAAATCTGGTGGTTTGGTGCACACTGCATGGCTTATCTGAGCGATATCAGAGAGTTATTTAAAAAGATGGACCAACGTAACACGGCGACTGCAGGCTCAAATTAATGTGCCATAAATAGAAAAAATGTAACTTTTAGAGCGCTTTGCATCTCTTTAGAGGTTTCATTAGCCTCCATCATGGTGGTGGTTCAGTTTCAGCTGAGTTTACCTCCTTTCCTTGGCTGAGTGAATGCCACTGGACCACCACAAACCCCTTCATCTTTTTGATGTATTCATGCGATACTTTGCGCATTCAGAAATGATCATTTAGGCATCTTGTTTCTTCTGAACCGTAATGCAAAAAATATATTTGTTGGGGCGCAGAGTAATGCTTACATTATCAAAAAATTGTTAGTCGTGCATCTGCTTTACGAAGCAAACGGCGTAAATAAAGTAGAGCAAATTAAAAATTTGACCTGACGCTATGAAAATGGAGGAGACCAAAACGATGGAAATAAAAAAGATCCTATGGCCGACTGATTTTTCCGAAAATGCTGCCAAAGCATTGCCGGTGGTCACGTCACTCGCTGAAAAATATACGGCTGAGATCCATATCCTTTATGTTCTTAAGGATTACCCCGCAGTCGGGGCTTCATACGGCCACAATGATCCTGAAGATATTGAAAAAATGCGCCAATGGGAAAAACAAACAGCCGAAGGCCGGCTGGACGAGATTTGCGAGAAATTTTTGAACGCCTGTCCGCTTTATTTTCGCCATATCAGTGTCGGTGAGCCCGCTAAAGAGATCCTCAAATTAATCGAAAAAGAAACCATTGATCTAGTCGTTTTGGCCAGCCGGGGAAGCGAAGCGCATTTTGATTTTGGCAGCGTTGCTGACCGTGTGATCAAGTGCACCGACATACCTACCTTGATTGTTCCCGTGTGAAAAATATGACCTTAAAAGATTTTTCAATTTTAATTTGTATTTTATTCGGCACCCCGCAAGTTGCCGCGGATACGGCTGATAGGGCCGATAAATTGTTGCCATGCCCGGATTCACCCAACTGTGTTTCTTCTTTAAGCGATAATGATAAACATTTTATCAAACCCTTTGAATATAGCGATAGCTTAGAAAATGCCAGGCAAAAACTGATCGACATCCTGGAGAATTCCCGTGGGGTGCGCCTGGCTAGAATCGAAAGCGATTACCTTCACGCGGAATTTCGCTCATCGATTTTTCGATTTGTCGATGATGTCGAATTTTATTTTCCCGCTGAAGGATCCATTATCCATGTGAGGTCAGCGTCGCGGATGGGTTATTACGATTTTGGCGCCAACCGTCGACGGACGGAGCGCTTGCGCGCTGCATTTAATGAACCCGTCAAATAGTAAGACGCCGCGGACACAAGCAGGATAGAAGCACCACCAAAAGAGGTCCAGATGAACATTGCATTTTACCTGAAACTTTACGTTCTGACCGTACCGGTCTTTTTTATCATTGACCTGATTTGGTTGGGCGTGATTGCCAAGGGGTTTTATCAGAAAAATCTAAGTTTTATTCTCAGTCCGCAGGTTAACTGGCCGGCGGCCATCCTTTTTTATCTTCTCTATATAGCCGGGATTTTGATATTTGCAGTTGTACCCGCGTTGGCCAAGAATTCATGGCAACACGCGATGCTCTATGGCGCCATGTTTGGATTCTTTACGTATATGACCTATGAGCTGACCAATTTAGCCTTGCTCAAAGATTGGCCTCTGAACATCGTGGTGGTTGATATCATCTGGGGAGTGGTGCTTTGCACGGCGGTTGCCTCTATAGGATATTTTATCGGCAGGTGGCTGCTATGAAAAGCGAGGAATCAGACGTGACTCAATAGCAATGTTTTACGAAGAACGACATATTTGGAAACGCTGCAGCAGATGATTTCTAAATATTGAATCTTCAGACCTGCCACATATTTTATTCATGAATTTTGATTTACAAAACCTTCGAAGTCTCTAATGGTGCGGATATAATCTTCACCGCCTATCGTGCCACTATTGTTATGTCCCCCGCCTTTGATAAATTTTATGCGCTTGGGAGAGAACGTTTTTCCATACAGACGCCGGCTCATTTCAGGGGGGACCCGCCTGTCGTCGGTGCCATGGATAAACAGTACCGGTACGTCTAGATTACCTATTTTAGCCAAGGAATCAAATTTTTGTTCTACAATGAGATTCATTGGCAAGAAGCGATATCGATACTGAAGATGCGCCATATCGATAATCGAGGTAAATGTCGCTTCAACTATCAATCCGGCCGCATCCGGATGGTGTATGGCAAGATCAATGGCAATGGCTCCACCGATTGAATGCCCATAAATGAAAATGTTGCCGGGGGCAACGTCCTTTTGGGTGATTAGATAATTCCAAGCCGCTTCTGCATCAGCATAAACCTGCTCTTCTGATGGGAATTCGCCATCACTGTTTCCGAATCCTCGATAAGATACCAAAAATACAGAAAAGCCCATTTTATGAAACCGCCGAGCCGGATCGACATTGGCGCCGATATTGATGGCACTGCCGTGCAGGTAAAGCAAAACTTTGTCTGCAAAGGGATCTGCTGGAATCCACCAGCTATGTATGCGCTCCTTGTTGCCGTCTCTATCTTCAACTGTTACATAGACATCTTCATATAGAAGCTGGTGAATGGCCGGCGTCTTTTTTATTTCCCGCCGGGGCGTAAAGATGAAATGGCCTTGTCTTGCCCACAAATAAGTGCAAGCAAGCGTGTAGATCACCCCGATACTTAAAGCGCACAATGCCGTTTTTCTAATCATTCCTTTTGAGATCATTGCATTTCCCCGTAATGATAATGATAGCCACTTCAGCCATTTTCTATATTAATTCCCGCCTCAGCAAAATCAACCGGCCCATATCCAGACATCCAACCCTTCCGCCTGGCCTGCCGCAACGCATACATTGATATTTTGGCGCTACATTGAGTTTGAAACTCCATTTCTCACCGATTTTTGGGTTTCGCAGCTTAAAGGATAGATCTTAAAATCTTAACAAAATCTTAACAAAATCTTGACAATATCAAAAATGGTCCCAATTTTTTTTGAAAAATACCAGACCTTAAATTCTATTCATATTCGCTGAAGTATGAATTTAAAACATTTTGACAATAGCCTATTTTTCTCTGACAGCCTTTCAGAGTCTATTGTTTTGTAAGAAACCATTGCAAGGGATTGATAGGACGGTGCTTACCTCAAATATGATGATTTAGGTAATATAACTATTGACAGTTTAAATGCAATGGTTACTTTCTTGATTAAACTTAGACAAAACTTAAACAAAACTTTTATCATCAGAAATAAAAG
>JASFIV010000075.1:0-17050 GCA_050122475.1 Desulfobacterales bacterium
CTAAAATGCATCTAACGCCCAAGGGCTGTGTTTCCCCGATAAATCGGGATCACACATCTATTTTTATGAACATTAAGGTGTGCGTAAAACCGATTCAAAATGCTCGAATACTAACGTGTATGCTCCACTTTTGAATCGGCCTGCGACGAGCTCAGCCGAGTCGTTTTCGCCTTGCCCTTGGACGTGAACTACTTTTTATAGATAGCGTCGCTTTAATCCAATGCATCGGATTCGACAATGACATTATCCAAGAGTGATAGACATACAATACATAAAGGTGATTTTTCTTGGCACCCGCTGAGGGGTGCTTTGTAGTGAGATCTTTTTGATACGTTTATAGTTTATTATTAAAAGCGCAACATTTATGTACATGATAACGCTGGTGGTTATTCAGGCGCTGTCTATTTTTTTCTTTAAAGGAGATACATTATGTATTTTGAGGCTGTATTTCAACCGTCAAGTGACACCGATTATAATTCCAGTGCATCTGAATTTGTGGGTAAAAAAGTTGCCATTCAAGAAGGGTGGATCCTGGAAGAGGGTCCTCACAAGGGTGAACAATGCTTTTATATGCCCAACTCAACTGTTGGCTGTATTCCCGCCAGTGACCTAAAGCAGATCAAAAGCGTGCCTTACGTGCAGTGGCGTCATACCCAGGAGATGACCGGTCTGGGCGCGTAGGATCGCATCTCCAAATAGTTTAAAAATGCTGTGAAGTATAATTTTTATCCAGTTGAGTTTTTAAGGGTTTGTGGCTGCTGGCTACGGGTCACTCGCTGCCGGCCAGCCTGCGACGAGCCGTTCGGCCCTGAGCTCGCGGCCGAAGGGCTCAGCCGAGTCGAGGCAAGGAGCCAAGAGCCTGAAACCTGATACCCGACACCTATAAACTGCCTTCCTTACTTTTGGGTTGACACCACATGACAAATTTTCTTAGTGGTGGTACCATCGACTCAAAATTTTTCAAATAAATCCAATAGAAAATCGACCATCTGAACCATTCTCACCGCAGATGCGGCCAATCAAAGGAGCTGCATATGGATCTTATTGTCAGAAATGCCCGTCTGGTTGATAGAGATGAAACGGTCGATCTGGCTGTTGATGCCGGCATTTTTGCCGAAATCGGTCCTCAGCTGAAGATCGCTGCGGATACAGAAATGGACGCCGGCGGTAACCTGGTCTGCCCGCCGTTTGTAGATCCGCATTTGCATCTGGATGCCGCCCTGACGGCCGGAATTCCACGCTACAACATCAGCGGCAGCCACCCGGAAGGGATTCAGGTATGGGGTGAATATAAAAAAGCCTATCCGCAATTTGAAGATTTTAAAGATCGCGCCCGACGCGCCGTCGAGTGGGAAGTCGCCCAGGGCACACTTTATATCCGCACCCACATCGATATCTGCGATCCGGGACTGACAGCCTTAAGATACATGCTGCAGTTGCGCGAAGAAATGAGCGAGATTGCCGAAATCCAGATTGTGGCGTTTCCCCAGGACGGCATCCTATCCTACCCCCAGGCACCGGACCTGATGCGCGAAGCCTTAACGCTGGGTGCGGATCTGGTCGGCGGAATTCCCCACTGTGAATGGACCCGGGAAGACGGTGTTGCATCCATCGGTATCGTCTATGCATTGGCGGAAAAATTTGATTGTATGATTGATGTGCATTGCGATGAAACCGACGATGAGCATTCCCGCTTCCTGGAGGTGCTGGCCTCCGAGGCCATCAAATGCGGTTTTGAAAATCGGGTCTCGGCCGGCCACACCACCGCCATGCACTCTTACAACAATGCGTATGCATTTAAACTTCAGGGATTGCTGGCCCGGGCCGGGGTGAACATCATTGCCAATCCGTTTGATAACACCGTGCTACAGGCGCGCTTTGATACGTATCCAAAACGCCGCGGCATTACGCGGGTCAAGGAATTACTGGCCGCGGGGGTAAATGTCAGTCTGGGTCACGACTCCATTATGGATCCCTGGTATCCGCTGGGCAAAGGCGATATGCTGGCAGCTGCCCAGCTGGCCATTCACGTTTGCCACATGTCGGGTTTCGACGAAATGCAGCAGATGTTTGACACCATTACCGTCAATTCAGCCAAGACCTTCGGCATTTCCGAATCTTACGGCATTGCACCCGGTCGTCGCGCTGATTTTGTTATTTTGAATGCCCGCAGCGTGCTGGATGCGCTCCGTCTGTGCCCGGCCCGTTTGGCGGTCGTCAAAGCCGGCCGCGTGGTTGCTGAAACGCAGCCGTCGCAGAGCCGGATTCAGATTGGCAAAAAGCAAAAGCCGATTGATTTCAAATATGATCGATAAATGCATTATCCAATTTGCTGGAGACGGTCAGAGGGGCCTCGGAGATGTCTTTGATCGCCGGCAAAGGTGAAATTTGAAACTAGTGTTGTGTTCCCTGAACAACTAACAATGCCTTGCGCATTAAATAAGATTCACTTAAAAGATGCCAAAGCCCAGTTGCAGACGGACATGTTTTTTTCTGAATAGCGATATGCAGATGATTTACCCGGGCAGATGGTAGTGGCCCGATATTAGGGATAACTGGCACCCAATGATTTGGAATAACCTGAAGTATTGGTCAAATCCCTAATATCGGGGCACAGGCAACTTAATAATCATATCGCATTGAAGAAAATGACATGTCCGTTGCTAATCTTTGAATGTCGTTAGGGACAGCAAAGTAAAAAGCACTCATTTCAAATAATCCATATCAAAAGGACTGTCGCATGCAAAAAAATACCTGTTGTGTTCACAGTGGTACCGGCAAAGACCCGTTGACCAGAGGCCTCAATACGCCTATTTTTACCTCATCTTCTTTTGAATATCTGAATACCGACGAAAACGTCTATCCGCGCTATTTTAATATTCCCAATCAAAAAGCGGTGGTTGAAAAACTGTGCGCCCTGGAAAATGCCGAAGACGGATTGCTGTTCAGCTCGGGCATGGCGGCCATCAGCACCGCGTTGTTGGCCTTTCTCGGCAGCGGGGATCACGTCGTTTTGCAAAAAGATATCTACGGCGGTACGCATCATTTTGTAACTGCCGAATTTAAACGCTTTGGTATCGAATATACCTTTGTCAGCAATGAGTCGGCCGATATTGAAAAGGCCGTAAAACCAAACACAAAGGTCATATATATTGAAACACCGTCCAATCCGTTGCTGCTCGTCACCGACATTGCGGCCACCGCCCAGATCGCCAAAAACAACAATGCCCTGAGCGTCATCGACAACACCTTTGCAACCCCGATAAATCAAAACCCGCTGGATCTGGGCATCGACATCGTTACCCACAGCGGCACCAAGTATCTGGGCGGGCACAGCGATCTATGCTGCGGGGCGGTTTTAACCCGTCGCGATCTGTCCGGTAAAATTTCGGCCACCGCAGCCAACCTGGGCGGTAGCATGAATGCCATGACCTGTTATCTGCTGGAAAGAAGTTTAAAAACCCTGGGCGTGCGGATCGAAAAACAAAATCGCAATGCCCAGATCATCGCTGAATATTTACAAAAGGATGCGCGTATTCGAAAGGTCTTTTACCCCGGGCTGGAAAGTCACCCGGGACATGCACTGGCGAGAAAGCAAATGAACGGTTTTGGCGGCATGCTGGCATTCGAATTAGACGGGCCGGCGCCGGAACAATTTTTAAAAAACCTGAAAGTGATCACACCGGCCCTCAGCCTCGGTGGGGTGGAGACCATTATTTGCTCACCGGCAACAACATCGCATGAAAAAATCACCGCGGCCGAGCGTGCCGAACTGGGGATTACCGACAACACATTGCGGCTGTCGGTGGGCATCGAGGATCCAGATGACATCATCGCGGATATCGACAGGGCCTTGTCCGGATAATTGTATTAACCGCTTCAGAAAAGAGAACGAGGACGACGACGAGGACGAGAATGTAGCCTTTACGCGTAATCGTCCTCGTCCTCGATAATATTATCTTTAAGATAACTCATGAGCACCGTGCCAAAAATTTAGCGGTTGCGCCATTGGCCGTTGAAACCATAAACATTCAGGAGAGGCAAGCCATGAAAGTGCTACGCAATGATCGGGTTCTGGCGCAAAGTGATCAGACGATTGTCATCGAAGGCAACCATTATTTTCCACCGGAATCCATCAAAAATGAATACTTCCAAAAAAGCGACAAACACACTGTATGCCCCTGGAAAGGCCAGGCCCACTATTTTAATATTGTCATCGGTGATGACGTCGAACGTGATGCCGCCTGGTATTATCCGGAGCCCAAAGATGAGGCGAGACAGATCAAAAATTATGTGGCCTTTTACAAGAGCAGCGTAGAAATTCATAATGATTGAATTTTTGATAAAATACTGCCATTAATTCGGTCATATTGCGGTAGACGCGCATTATTTTCAAAGATTTAAAAGGAGGTAGAGAATGGGCATCCTATCATGGATAATCTTGGGGCTGGTCGTGGGAATTATCGCCAAGCTGCTGATGCCCGGCAAAGATCCAGGCGGTATTTTTATGACCATTATTCTGGGTATTGCGGGCGCCATTGGCGGTGGTTTTATCAGCTCGGCGATTGGATTCGGCAAGGTCACCGGCTTTGATCTTCGCAGCCTGATTATTGCGGTCTGCGGTGCTGTCCTTCTGTTGATCATATACCGCAAGTTCAAATCCTGAATTTTAAATGAAAATTAATGCGATATTGAGATTGTTCTAAAATAATCCTGCATCAATGAAATCTTTTCAAAAACTCGTCATCTTACTCCTCGCTCTACTCTCGGGTGTATCGGCTGTATTGGCGGGCACTAAAAATCCGGATACCTTTATTTTAGCCACCTACGGCACCCTGCGCACCCTGGACCCGGCTGCATGTTACGACACCACCGGCGGCCAGCGCATCTTGAATATCTATGAACCCCTTATCTTTTATGACGCGTCCAAAACAGATGCCTTTATTCCACTTCTGACCACCCAGGTCCCGACGCTGGAAAACGGCGGCATTTCGGCAAATGGAACCCTCTATGCGTTTACCATCCGCAAAGGCGTCAAATTTCATAACGGCGCAGATTTAACCCCCGATGATGTGGCTTACTCGCTAAAACGCAACATGATTGCGGACCCGGATGGCGGTCCCATGTGGATGCTGCTGGAGGCCGTGACCGGTAAAAACTCAACCCGCGATGAAAACGGAAAGATCCGGCCGGGTATTTTTAAATTGATCGACACGGCCATCAGCGTTAAGGGGGAGCGTGTGATCATCCGACTGCCGCGGCCCTATCCGCCTTTGATGGGCATTCTGGCCAATTCGTGCGCTGTCGTTCTGGATCGCGAATGGGCCATCGCCAATGGCACCTGGGACGGCCGCATCGAAAATGCCGCAAAATACAACAACCCGGCGCCGGGCCATGAGCCATTACAGAAGGTTGCCAACGGCACCGGCGCATTTCGTTTTAAATCCTGGGAGCCTTCCAAGCAATTTGTTTTCGAGCGCTTTGACGGATATTGGGGCGCCAGACCCACACTCAAAAGAGCCATTGTCAAATATGTAAAAGAGTGGAGCACCCGCAAACTCATGCTGCAAAACGGCGATGCCGATCGGGTGACGGTGGACATTCCCTATGTGCCGGAAGTGAAAGCCATGCCGGATCTAAAAATTTATAAAGTGCCGCAGCTGTCGGTTTCATTCGCGCTGTTCTGCCAAAAAATCGATCCGACCGGCAATCCCAATATCGGCAGCGGCCGCCTCGACGGCAACGGCATCCCACCGGACTTCTTCTCCGATATCGATGTCCGCAAGGCGTTTTTGCATGCCATGGATCGCGAAACCTATCGCCAGGATGTTTTTAACGATCTAGTGATCATGCCCACCAGCCCGAACATTGAAGGATTACCGTATCACAAAACAGTACCGCACTATGCCTTTGATCTGAATAAGGCCCGGGCCCACCTGCAAAAAGCCTGGGGCGGCCGGGTGTGGGACCGGGGCTTCAAAATGGTGATCACCTATAACTCCGGCAATGCCATGCGCGAGGCGGCTGCAATGATGATTGCGGAAAACATCATGTCGCTGAATCCCAAATTCAGTATCGAAATCCGCAATGTTGAATGGAAGGATTATCTGGTCCAGTACCGCAGTTATCGGTATCCGATTTTTATTACCGGCTGGGCCGCCGATTACGCCGATCCCCATAACTTTCTTTACACCTTTATGCACTCCGGCGGCGTTTACGCCAGGTTCATGGCATATCAAAATGCGGTGGTCGACCGGTTGTGCGAGACCGGCATTGCCACCGTTGAAGCGGCCAAACGTGAGGCCATTTACGCCCGGCTGCAACACCTGTGGTATGAAGAGGCCATCGGCATTCCGCTATATCAGCAGATCAACATCCGCGCCTATCGGGATTGGATAGACGGCGATGTGCCCAATGCCATGCTCACCGATGCCTGGGAAGATCTCAAGCATATAAGAAAGATAAAATAATAAACGAAGCAGAAGCAGAACATGCAGCCCGCCTATGGCAGGACAATTTCACTCTTGTGGAAACAAAAAAAGCTTCCGCTTTGATGCGGAAGCTTTTTTATTTTTCAGCATGAGCAAAAATGAAATATATTCCGTATTCTTCCCTTAAACCTGGTGTCCAGTCAGACACCAGTCCCTTATCAGTGTCTTAATTTGATACCGTTTGCGATGGTGCGGAATTGTCTGATTGCGAGTTTGCAAGAAAACCTGAATCACTTTTGCTGGTTTTGGCGTTCAGTACTAGGTTACGGTGCGATATTTCGTGTCCGACACTGGCAAAGGTACCGGCCTGAAAGCCACCCTCTTTCCAGGCGCTGACCCAGTAGTCAACAATTTCATTGACCGCGACATTGTAGAGCTGATCGGTAATTTCGCGTTTCTCGACTTTTCGGCAAGGTTTTCGATAGTTTTCAATCAGGCTGCTGAGATTGGATTTGACGTTGTCCGGATTCAACCGCTGATAGCCATCATATTTTACCTGATCCGGAATCAGGTGAGCCGGTGTTTTGTAATCATCCGGCGAAATCGTTTCAGCCAAAAAACAGGCCAGCACACCAAAGGTGTGAGCTGTGTTGAACTCATCATAGCGGCCTTCTTTTAAATCAGCAATCAAAGATTTATATATGATTTCAGTATCATAAGGCGCAATCGAATAGATCCTTTTAGGGTGTCTTTCTTTAAAATGCATCCCGGCTGCAACGCTCAACAAATTATGGCGCAGGTATTCTCTGAGCTTGGTAGGGCAGAGTTCGATGGCATCATAGACCAGCTGATCGCGGGTCAATGATTTAAAAGCAAACGAATCGCTCGGAAATGAAATAAAGACGACCAGAATCAATAAAAGAAATATTTTCAATAAATTCTTATACATAATCAGATCTCCTTTGTTAAAAGAGTTGGTGCTGTTTCGAAGGTAAACTGCTGATAATGTTATTTTATTTAATCGGCCAAAAACATGAAAACTTTAAGGAAAGTATCTTTTTTATTTTCAGCTTTTCATCGGCCGCAGACTATGTTACAGGGTGGTAACCAAACGAGCTGCTTGACCGGGCCGCAGTCGGCCATTACAGGTCTTTATAGACGAGCACCATTCGCAATAGGAAGCTGCACCATGCCATCCGTTTAGAAGAGGAAGATCCTGCGTGCTACAACTACAGACACCGACTGAGACCACACGTCGTATTTTATTTACGGTATTCATTTCCGCCGTGGCTCTGTTTGCCTTAAATGCCTGCACCGTCAAAGCGCGCACCATCGAGCCGGGAACAATTCCCAAAATAGACGCCCTGGCCCCCGGCGAAGCTGCATTCGGAAAAAGATTGTTTGATGATTTGTGTAATGATTACCCGCTGGAACCCGACCCGGTGCGTATGGAGGGGCTGGTTACCATTTTTGATAATCTAATCGAAGCCGCCGAAGCAGATCACCTGCCCTGGCACCTTTACCTGTTTGACGATCCGGACATCATCGATATCCGTGCCGTTCATGGGAACTATGTATTTGTATGGTCGGGATTTTTGGAAGCAGTCGAAAACGATGACGAAATTGCCGCTCTGATGGCCTGTGAAATTGCCCATGTACTGGCACGGCATACCTATCCGGTACAATTTACCCTGTGGACCGATATCTTCTTCGATGTGGCCGAAATGGCCACCAGTATTGCCATCATGTCGGCCACACACGGCATTGTTGCGATTAGCGGTCAGGGGTGGATGAAATGGGCTTATGTTGAGCTGGCGGACCTGGATGCGCTGGATCGTGAATACAGCTCTCAGGAGGAGCGTGAGGCGACCATGATAGCGATGCTCATCATGGAGCGCGCCCAGTATTCACCTGAAGCGATGCGCACTTTCTGGCAACGCGTGGAACAGGATGACGGTTTAAGAAATAAAGCAAAACGGCTCAGGCGCGAGCTTTCACCCCATGAACGCACCCAGATAATAGATGCGTTGTTGCCACAAGCGCCGACCAAAACTGAAGAGAACGTTCCGAGTAACATGCAGACAAGTCAACGCGACTTTAATGCCGTCAAGCATAGTATTCAGTAAATCCCTGCTGCATGATTTTTTTTTTGCAAATGAACTCGTGCACAATTTTGCCTTCGGCGCTATGCGGGATTTAATCGATAACCATCTTAACCGCTAAGCAACCTTTTTTGCTTTTCGTCTCAAGGCCACTACACAGCTCTCCAGCAGCTGTCGTTTGTTATCCAGACAGGATGCTGCATGTTGTTCGGCCACATCATCGGGCATAAACAGCCACGTCGGCGCCTTGCCGGAAGCCTCAGTGATGGTATCAATATTGGGCGACTCTTCACCGTAGATCCGAATGAGAATCGTTTTGGTCTGATCAATCCAAGCCTTATACCCTTTTAAATCAAAGGATGAAACATAACCATCTTAAGAGGATTTTCCAAGGGATGCGTATTTGAGATGACTTTTAATCTGAAATTAAGTTAAGCCCGTTATTTACGATATGGTTTTGTGAATGCTGCCAGCCATATACCGACTTCAAAAAATACTTACACTCTTCACAAAAATTAAGACCGCGGCCGTCGACAATGGCGCGCACATAACCCCGATAACCAAATTTATTAAACTCACCACGGCTCATGGGGCACAAGGATCCATCTGCTGCCTGTTTAAAAGAAGCGTGATCGGTTAAACCGAAATTATGACCGACTTCGTGCAAAGCCACCTTGGTCGTTCGATTGATAAACAGGTCAATTTCGGCTGTGGAAGCCAATTTGGGGGGTGTCAATTTTTTGGTAGAAACAACCGCCACATCATTGTTGGGATTTTTCCCGCCGAGAATCGAGTTATAAAATTCATCGCCATCATCTATTTTTAGATCTGCGTCGGTGATTCCCAGGGTATTTCCGATATACTCCTCACCCAAAATCAGCGTCAACAGTTGGGCATCGATGCTGTCAAATATGGGCGATTCATGATGCGCTAAATCGATCTCTCCGATAATACCGTGAAAAGATGCCAGCAAGCCGCTGCCGATCTCCTTAAGGCTGCTGATTGTAATATCGCTGCCAATTCTTACCAGATTTAATTTGGAGTTATGTTCAAGCATTTTTATTTTTTTGTTTTCCTCTTATCTGCTGTCGGCAAATAGATAAAAAATGTGGCACCGCCTCCCTTTTCTGATACTATATTAATATAACCATCATGGCTCTTGACGATACCGTAAACCGATGCCAGTCCGAGGCCCGTCCCTTTGCCGGTTTTTTTGGTCGTAAAAAAAGGATCAAAAATACGATGCTGTATCTCTTTGTCGATCCCCACGCCCTTGTCCGAAACCGTGATCCTGACATATTTACCCGGACTGGGTTCATAAAGATGACTTTTGATATCCCGATGGGTCACGTTTTTGGTTTTTAGATATATTTCCCCCCCATCCGGCATGGCGTCCGCTGCATTGATATATAAGTTTAACAGCATTTGTTCCAGCTGGCCCTGATCCGCTTCGATGGCATGCGGTCTCTGGGTGAATTGGAGATGAATAATGATCTCCTTTTTCATTTTTTGAAAAGTCTGAGAGGTATTTTCAATAATGTCGTTAATGGCAACGGCTCTGGAGCGATATCGGCCTTTGCGCGCGTAACCCATCAGTTGCTTGGTGAGTTCCGAGCCCTCTTGAACAGCATCTTCGATTTTTTTAAAGGTCTCATAGTGCGGATGCGTTGAATCGATATCCAGCAGTTGTAACGATGCATATCCCTGGATACCCATCAAAAGATTGTTAAAGGCATGGGCAATCCCGCCTGCCAGAGTGCCGATGGCTTCGAGCCTGGCCGTGAATTGAAGTTGGGCGTCCAGTTTCCTTTTTCGGGTTATGTCACGAACAAAATTTAATGTGGCCGGCTGCCCTTCCCAGCCTATACGCACAGCGGTGTGTTCCACCCATATTTCTTTGCCCTTTTTGTTGATGACCCTGAAGGAGCTGGTGCCGGGTACTTTTTCACCTTTAAGCTTTTTTCGATGCCGGGTGACCACCAGCTCTCTATCTTTAGGATGAATGAGCTCAGCAATGGCGGTGGTGGACAATTCTTCATCCGAATAGCCCAGAACCGTCCTTGCCCTGCGATTGGCAAATTGAATCACCTCGTTCTGGATAATAAAAATCGCATCGCGGGCTTTATCGATTATGAGCCTGTACTGCTGCCCCAGCTTCTGAAGCTGTGTATCGTCTTGGGCCCGCTGCTGTAATTCTTCTTCGAGCGTTTGGATTCTTGCCTTTAGGGCTTCATATGTTTTTTGTTTAACCTTCAAGCCTTTTTCCATCGCCACCAAGTTACCCGTGGACTGTTTGTTCATCTGAACCCCGCGACTTGGAATAGCCTTCACGCGCTTCACCTAAATCTGAATTAGCTTTTATATTATATAATATCGGCTGTTTAGCAAAAAAGATAAGCTAAAACCTGAATTTTGTGCCAGTCCACCAGAACGGGACAAGTCCAAAAATTTTAGATAAAAGCATTTTCAACTTTTCCATAAGGTTCGATCACGATTCAGGCAATAAGCCGACAGCGATATAAATTAATAGAATGGGTGTTCGCAAAATATATACCAGATGCGAAATTTTTTGATATTTATAGAAATATCAGATGGTTAAAAATATACCTGAATTGCTGTCGAAGGATTTGGGACAAAAATCGTCACTTCGTTTGTCAATCTATGGTCGATGCGGCTTTTGTCCCGTTTGGTATGATCTATTGAAAAATATATCAGGAGTTTTTTTGGCTCAGGCGGGTGTGAATTTCTCTGATTTGAGGCACGGCTATGCCGGCTTTATCTGCGATTTTAATCGCACGGCCCAATCGCGCTGCAGCTGAGCGCCCCACGCATTTATGCTTCAAATCCGCGTGAATGGCTTTTTCCAGGTCTGCGATCAGGCGCTCACGGGGCAGCTCTGATTGTACTATCCACTCTTGTAGTTCGATGATCTCATGGGCAACGCTGCGCGCCAGCGCATTGTTTTTAAGCCACAGGTCGGCCACTGTGCCACCGGTTTTTAAGCCGGCAATATTCAGTGTCAAAATAAATAGATTTTTCAAGACCAATTGCAACAACAACTCTTCCTCATCAGCCAAGACCCGGCAGGGGATGTCGAGACTTGCCAGGGCGTCTACGATAATATCGACCTGCGGACCGTAAACCGGTGAGGGGATCAACACCTTGATATCCTGTCCTTTTTTCTTTTCAAACCAAACCGATATGACCGTAGGGCTAATGATGTGGTAGCGCTTCCAATCGCCCGGGAGCAGCTCGTTTTGCAATAGACATATGCGGTCGCGCCATCCTTCGGGGATGCCGGAAAGAATGGTGGGCAAATCTTTTTCAGCCACCGCCACTAGAACCAGCACCGGCTCGGGGCGCTGAGCGGCCGCATCAAACAGGCTTAAAGACCGGGTGATGGGATACACCGGATATGCGCAGCGCAGAAAACCTTTTGCGAAAACCGCGCCCATTTCTCCGATTCCAATAATTGCAATGGTTTGGTTCACGAGTAAGCTTTTTTTTGAATTTTGTGCAAGCAAAGGGACGCTGGTGACATCTTTGCAGTCACGAGCGTCCCTTTGTTATTTGGCCGTCAGCGTCACCATAGACTCTGGACGCAGCGGCTATTCAAGTTCTTTAGCCAGGGTGATGCCTTTGGCCTTCATTTCTTCCAAAGCCTTGGCCGTTGTATCGGGTGCCACGCCTTTGGACAGACCCTCGACCACCGTTACTTTATATCCAGCATCGACGGCATCGATGGCGGTGGCTTTTACGCAATAGTCGGTGGCAATTCCATAGACGATAAGCTCCTGGATGCCGTTTTTCTTCAAGATTTGATCCATTTCCGTTTTGGCGCCCCCGTCATCCTGGAAACCGGAATAGCTGTCATAGCGCTTGTCTTTTCCCTTTTTGACGATAGCGACAAACAGATTATTGTCCAGCAAAATTTCTGCATTGGCGGTGTTCTGGACACAATGGGGTGGCCAGAGAACCTGGGTGCGCCCCTCGAGCTGGATGACCTCAAAGGGCTTTTTGCCTTCATGATTGGTACAAAAGGATACATGCTCGGCAGGGTGCCAGTCCTGGGTGGCAAAAATCGGATGCCCTTTTTCTTTGAGCATGAGGGTCGTCTTTTCAACCTTTTCAACAAAAGCCTGATCGGTGCCAGCAACGGCAAGCGAACCGTTCTTATAGGTGGTAAAATCACCCTGCATGTCGACCACAATGACACCAATTTTTTCGCCAGCAGTTGCGGTATTAGCAAATGTTGCCATATAGAGACCTCCAACAAGTATCGCCAGGGTAAAAATCAAAAATGTCTTCATGATCAACCTCCTTTTCTAAGATTAAGGCTTTACCTTACAATGAAAGATCGCATCGATATATAGTGGTTGTCAAAAAAACGTTCCGATTGCGGAACGCTTTTTTGATACGGCACTTATGCCGCCATCCTTTTTTCGGAACATTATTATGGCAAGCGGTAAAAAAACCCCGTTCCCATAATATGAGACGAGGTTTTGATTTGCATTATGCATTGATGATCCTCCTTTAATCTTATGTAGGAGGTATATAAGCGAACAGCCTGTCGTTATCCATACCAGCAATTCAGCCTGAGAGTCAATAGGTGTCAAATGCTTCGGCCACCAGTTTCGCGGTTTCATGCTTACGGTGGCAGGCAACCCGATGACCGGTTTCGACAGCATCAAGCAGCGGCTCTTCTGTCCGGCAACGACCCACAACAATAGGGCAGCGGGTATGAAAGCGGCAACCTGCGGGGGGATTGGCAGGATTGGGTACGTCACCGCTTAACACAATGCGCTGCTGCTTGTGCGCAACATCCGGAATCGGGATCGCTGACAATAGGGCGTGTGTATAAGGATGCAACGGTCTGGAAAAAATAGTATTTGTATCGGCCAGTTCCACGATTTTGCCCAGATACATGACCGCTACCCGGTCACTGATGTATTTAACCACCAGAAGATGATGAGTAACAAACATATAGGTTAATTTTAACGTTCGTTGCAGTGATTTTAACAGGTTGAGGATCTGGGATTGCACCGAAACGTCCAGAGCCGAGGTCGGCTCATCGAGCACGATAAACTCAGGATCCGTGGCGATGGCCCGCGCGACGGCAATTCGCTGTCTCTGCCCCCCGGAAAATTCATGTGGATAGCGCAGCAGGTGGTCTCGGGTTAAACCTACCCGCTCGAGTAAACTCAGGACCCGATCCTCGAGATCGCGACCGCTAATTCGTTCCAGGGTTTTGATGGGTTCGGCAACAATGTTTTTGACCAGCATCCGGGGATCCAGCGAAGTGGTCGGATCCTGAAAAACCATTTGCAGCCTGTTACGAAGGCCGAGTTTTTTGATTCGGGATTTTTTAATGCGCGCCAGGTCAGCCAGTGCTTTAGAAGCAGCTGCTGCAGGATAGTAATAAATATGTCCGCCGGTCGGCTTAAAAAGGCGTACGATGGCCTTGCCGGCGGTGGTCTTACCGCAGCCGGATTCGCCCACCACGCCCAGGCATTCCCCACGGTAGATGTCCAGATCGATACCGTCCAGCGCCCTGACGGCGCCGATTTCCCGGCGCAATACCCCTCCTTGAATGGGATAGTGCTTTTTCAGATTTTTCAGCTCCAGTATCTTGTCCATGTTTAAAAAGAAGGTTTCGGGTGTCAGGTTTCACCGTTCAGAGGACAGATGTCAGACGTCAGAAGACAGATGATTAAACCGAAGGGATGAATGACCAGGTCTGTCTCCTGTTTTCTGTCATCTGACCTCTGTCTTCTGTCATCTTTATTTTGAGGCTGCCCAGTAGCAGGCCAGCAGATGATTTTTCCCGATCTCGGTCATTTCGGGAAAGGCTTCCCGGCAAACCGCCATGGCATGCTCGCAACGGGGATGAAACCGGCAGCCACTCGGCGGCGTAACCAGATTGGGCACATAGCCGTCAATGCTTTTTAAATCATCTTCCATTGAAAATTTAGGCACGGCATCGAGCAGCGCCCGGGTGTACGGGTGCAATGGATTCTGGAACAGGTCTTTGACATCGGCAACTTCGCACAGGTTGCCGGCATACATCACGCCGACCCGATCGCAGGTTTCCGCCACCACACCCAGATCATGTGTAATCAGCAATATCGAGGAAATACCTTCCTGTTTCAAGCGGCGCAGAAGCTCCAGAATCTGGGCCTGAATGGTGACGTCCAGATTTGATGTGGCTTCATCCGCGATAAGCAAAACCGGGCTGCAGGCCAGTGCAATCGCTATGACAATGCGCTGCTTCATGCCGCCTGATAGATTGTGAGGATATTGATCCACAATTTGTTCGGGATTGGACAGGCCCAGTTTACTGATAATGTCAACGGCGCGCCGCCGGGCTTCTTTTTTTAATTTGCCCTGCCAGTGTTTCAAGATCGGAATCCGATTCAATAGATTGAGAATCAGGGCATCCGGCTGCCGGGCGGCAATGCGATAAACCGCCTGCTGAAATTGCTTTAGCGGAAAGAGCGTACGGCAACCTTCCGATTCAAGATCCTCAAGGACTGTTGCGTACAGCTTTTCTTTTTGATGAAATAAAAAGCTTTCGCCAATCTGGTCCCCGATGCTCATCGTCGGATTCAAAGCCGCATTCGGTTCTTGAAAGATCATGGAGATGCGGTCGCCGCGCAGATTCTCCATAAACGCCTCTGATTGCGCAAGCAGATCCACTCCCGCGTGCCGGCGCTTTTCATCTAAATAAACGATCACCTTGCCGTCTTCGATACGGCCGGGCTCCGGCACAATACGCATGATGGAGCGCACGGTGACGCTTTTACCGCAGCCGGATTCGCCCACCAGCCCGAAAGTAGCGCCGTGATCAACCACCAGGCTGACCTTGTTCAGCGCCTTGACCACTCCTTCATAGGTGTAGAAGTTGGTCACCAGATTTTCGGTTTCCAGCAATTTAGCCATTTTATTTTTTATTCCACAATCCGAAATCTGAAATCCGCAATATTCTTATCTTCTTCTGAGTTTCGGGTCGAAGGCGTCACGCAGGGCGTCACCGATCAGGTTCCATCCCAGTACAAAAAGAACGATGCACCCGCCGGGAATGACAATCGTATACCAGAATTTGAACGGATCATCGGGTGGGCCGACAATATAGTTTCGCGCCAGCGCCACCATTTGGCCCCAATCCGCATACCCTTTGGGCGCTCCCAGGCCCACAAAGCTCATAAAAGAAGCGGTGATCACCATCGATCCCATGTCCATCGAAGCCAGGATCAAAGCCGGATAGATGGCATTGGGCAAAATATGGCGCAGAATTATCTTCAGGTCCGAGACCCCCATGATCTTGGCGGCCTGGACAAAATCCTGGTCCCGCAATGTCAGGATTTCAGAGCGAATCACGCGCACATACCAGCGCCAGCCCACCAGCGCCAGCGCATACATAATTTTATCAAGCCCCCGCCCAAAGGCCACTACAATGGTCATGGCCATCACCAAGGTAGGTATGGCCCACATGATATCGGTGACACGCATGAGCACCTCATCAACGATGCCACCATAATAGCCGGATATGGCCCCCAGGGCGATTCCCACCAGAGCCGCAAAACCCACCACAAAAAGCCCTATCTTGAATGCCGTGCGGGTGCCCCAGACCACACCATAAAAAATGTCATACTGACCGGAAGCCGTGCCGAAAATATGGGTTTTGTTTGGCGGTTTGGGGGTCGGTGAAAAACCTTTGTGCGGCATCAGATAGGGATTGTGAGCATATTTCGGTGGTGCGATGTAAGGTGCAAAGACCGCCACCGCCAGAAAAAACAGAACCAACAGGAATCCGATGATCGCAGACGGATTTCTGAAGATTCGAAGCAGCGTAAATTTAAGCTCACGCAATCTGGGATGCTGATCCGTCATGTTTAAAATCGCTACATTTGTTAGATGAGTTTAATTTAAAAAACGATATCCAACTCGTAATCGTAATCTCAACAATGATTGTGAGCATTACTAGTTATAAACTTTGTTTTGGATATGAAATCTAAAGAGGTCTTTAAAATAGCAGATCATGCCCCCCGCATGAATGCGGGATTTCACATCTGATTTTATTAAATGATTGAGGTGTTCAACAAAGCAAGGCGCAAACCGATTCAAAAGTGGAGCATACACGATAGTATTCGAGCATTTTGAATCGGTTTGTAACACAGCCATTGGGCATTAGATGCATTTTTAAGACCTCTTTTAGTTTAGTCTGATTCTGGGATCGATATACGCATACAATATATCCAGTATCAGGTTGGTGATCACAAAAATAACGGCCATAAACAGGCAAATACACATCAGCACCGGGATATCGAGCTGGACGGCTGATTCCGCCAGCCACCAGCCGATACCATGCCGGTTATAAACCACTTCGACAGCAACACTGCCTTCCATTGAATAGGCCACCAGTTGACCGGCCACCGTAATGACGGGCAAAAGGGCATTGCGCCGCGCGTGCTTGATATGAATCGTATTCTTATCGGCGCCCTTGGCGACGGCCGTAAT